>JAQVDG010000447.1 GCA_028698395.1 Weeksellaceae bacterium | reverse complement strand
AAATGGCGATACACGAAAAGAAGAAATTTCCTTTGCTCAAAATTACTTTGCTGTTCAAACACGCAGGGCGGAGTTGGTTGAAAAGCGGCTTTTGGAATATGAAAGAGTAAAAGCAAGAGAAAAACTCAGCCAGACGGAAAAACAACTTTCCGGTATTTTGTATGAAAGAGGTGTTGATGGCCAAGGATTCGCAGTCATTCGTTCAAAAGGCGATCAGGCGTTATTTCGGCTTTCAACCGTTCAGCTAAAAAAGAAAATGGGTGTGCCCGATAACCGTCCGGTTGCTGACTTTTTGCCAACAATCAGTATAAAAGCAAAAGATCTGGCAGCAGAAATGACAGGATTAAATGTACAGGCAAAGGACTTAAAAGGACAAGGAAAAATAGAAAAGGAACACATCGACAATAATCTTGCAGTAAGGGAAATGCTTACTAAAAGAGGCATTGTTCCCGAAAACCTGCCACCATCAGAAGATGTAAGAAAAACAGAAAGAAAACTTGATGCAGATGAACGAAAACTCGTTTCAGATGTAAAAAAGAAAACAAAAAAATGAAATTAAAGCACTATCAGGAAAAAGTTTTAAAAGAACTCAAAGATTATTTGGGAGCTTTGGCAGATGCTAAGAAAGAGTTTGAAGAAATTGCCGAACTCAAACCGCATTTGGCAAAACATATTAATTTTCCGAAAGAAGCTTGGGAAAAATCAACAGGACGTTTGGTTTATAATTCAAAAACGAACGGTTTAAACGAGCCATTGCCCGATATTTACCTGAAAGTGCCTACTGGTGGAGGAAAAACACTGTTAGCCTGCCACGCCATTGACAATATTCAGAAAATGTACCTGAAACATCAAACAGGTTTGGTGCTTTGGATTGTTCCCTCTACGCAAATTTACCGACAAACCGTAAAATCGCTGAAAAACCGTGAACACCCGTATCGTCAGGTATTAGACATATCAAGTGGCGGAAGAACATTAATCAAAGAAAAAACCGAATTATTTAACCGTCTTGATACAGAAGAAAATTTAGTAATCTTGCTTTTAATGTTGCCTTCTGCAAACCGCCAAAACAAGGAAACCCTGAAAGTGTTCCGCGACCAAGGCGGATTTACAGATTTTTTCCCGAGAGAAGATGATTTTGAAGGACACAAAAAACTGAAAGGGCTTATTCCAAACCTGGATTGCTTTACTACCGAGATGGAAGTATTTGGCACTCAGATAAAAACTTCGTTGGGTAATACACTCAAAGTTCTGAAACCGTTGGTTATCATTGACGAAGGACACCGTGCTTATGCCGAACAGGCAAGAAATACAATCCGGAATTTCAATCCTTCTTTTATTCTTGAACTTTCGGCAACACCACCGCCAAACAGCAACGAACTTGTAAAAATTACAGGAAGGGAACTGCACGAAGAAGAAATGATAAAGTTAGACATTCATTTAACCAACAAAACAAGTTTAGATTGGCAGGATACCATGTTGGCAAGCCTTGAAAAAAGAAACTATTTAGAACAAAAAACAAAAGAATACGAGCAAAACACGGGAGAATATATCCGCCCGATTTGTTTGATACAGGTTGAGAGAACCGGAAGAGACCAACGTGACACACAATATATTCACGCCGAAGATGCCAAAGAATATCTGATAAAAAAATGCAACGTTCCCGAAAGTCATATCGCAATAAAATCAAGTGAGAAAGATGATATTGAGGGAATTGACCTTTTTGCCAAAGATTGCGATATACGCTATATCATTACCAAACAGGCTTTACAGGAAGGCTGGGATTGTTCTTTTGCATATTTGCTGACTGTGCTTACCAATCCAAGCTCGGCTACGGGAATTACTCAATTAGTAGGGCGCATTTTACGACAGCCTTTTGCCAGAAAAACAAAAATAAAAGATTTGGACGAATGTTATGTTTTTACTTTTCGTCAAAATGCCCGCACATTGGTAAGTGAAATAAAATCAGGTTTGGAAGATGAGGGATTGGGTGATATTGCAGGCAGAATTGTAAGTGATGAAGCGGGAACAGATACAGGTGGTTTAAAAGACCGTGAAATACACTATCGTTCGGGTTTCAAAAAATACGAAGGGAAAATTTATCTTCCCAAATTTGTTATTCAGGAAGAACAAAGTTGGCGTGATATAATGTTTGAAGCCGATATTTTGAGATGGATAAATTGGAATGACATTACTATTGATGAAATTGAAAACCTTTCGTTACAAAACAAATTAAGTCAGGAACAGGAAATCGTTTTAGGACTAAGTAATGAAGAAAAAGAACTGCTGAAAGAAACAGGCAGGGCAGAAAGAACAGGAACTTTGGAAATAGATCTTGTTTTTCTTTCGAGACAACTTGCCGAACTTATTCCCAATCCTTGGTATGGTTATGAAATTGGTAAAAAAGCAATTGTGATATTGCAATCCAAGTACGACAGAGAAACCGTTGCATCTAATTTTATTTTTATTATCGAAGAACTGAAAAAGATTGTGGAAAAAGAACGGAACCGTTTATCCGAACAGGTTTTCAGAAAAATGGTAGCCGAGAGAAAATTGTGCTTTTTCCTTATAACCGACAAAGGCGGATTTGTGTTACCGTCGAGAATAAAAGTAAAAAGCAACAAACAGTTGGTACGAAACGACAATACTCCTATTCAG
>JAQVDG010000446.1 GCA_028698395.1 Weeksellaceae bacterium | reverse complement strand
TCAACTTCCATAAAATCATCCAAATCACGACGGTCTTTTTTAGTTGGTCGTCCCTCTCCTTTTTCACGATAATAATCTTGATTCAATCGACGAAGTTCCCTCTTCTCTAATTCTTCTTTAGAGGTCCGGTCAACGATGTACAAAGAAATCAACTTTGCTCCCATTCTGCTCTTAGGTAATTGAAGTACTTCAAATTCATAATCAATCTGGTCTTTTCGAACCGTAATTTTATCCGAAGGAGCTACTTCACGAGAAGCTTTTGCTAATTCTCCGTTTATTTTCACACGATTCTTTTTCACTGCTTCTGCTGCTATACTCCGGGTTTTGAAATACCGAACACACCATAAAAATTTATCCAAGCGCATGGTTAAAATTATTTAGAAAACTTAATTTTTGTACATTCGCAATTTAAACAGAAAATTTATGATGAAAAAATGGGGAATTGCTATCCTGCTTATTGGACTTACATTCAGTTCATGCCGAAGCAATGATGATGACAATGATTTGCCACAAGATGAACAAAATCAAGTAGATGATGATGCGATAGCAGAATTCTTAGATGATCATTATTTTGATCCGGAAAGAGGACTAATCAAAAAATTTGATAGCGAAGATGCTTCCGATGATAATTATCCGACTTTAAAATCTTTGGGAGTTAAACTTCCTTCCGGAGTTTGGATTGTAAAACGTCCGGAAGTGGAAGCCGAAGGTCCTTCAATTGCAGACAATTTATCCGATAGTATCTTGATTTCTTTTAATTCAACCCGATTCAAAGCGAGTTATGAAGACTTAATCTCAGGTCAAAAACCGTATGAAAAATACACCGGTTTATTTTTTAACACTATTTATTCAACCGGAACGGCTTCCTGGGATCCAATATTTTATTACTACAACATTGGTGAGAGTGTAAACAGCAATATTGACTTGTCTTATTATGTTATGGAAGGATTTGTAGAAGGTTTAAAACATTTTAAATCTACCCAGACTAATGGAGCTGATATTTACAATTTCCAAGGAGCTATTATCGTTCCTTCTCGGGTAGCTTATGGACGTGATTTTGTTTATCTGAACGGAATATTGGACAATATGACTTATCGGGACAATAGTTTTATTTTTAACTTTGAATTGCACAAAGTATTGCCAAGGAATACAAATTGAAAAATTTAAAAAACAAATAAAAGTGTAAAGAACAATTGTTCTTTACACTTTTTTTATTTTTGTGAACTATGAATAATTTCCTTACTAAATTTCATCAAAACTGGAATCTTCCTACCAACAAAAGCTTTTTGGTTGCAGTGAGTGGCGGTGTGGACAGTATGGTTTTATGCGATATTTTATTGAAAAATTCCATTTCATTTTCAATTGCACATTGTAATTTTCAGTTGAGAGGAAAAGATTCGGAGGAAGATGTAAAATTTGTCGAAAATTTTTGTCAACAGAATTCCATTCCTTTTTTCACAAAAAAATTCGATGTTCCGGCAGCAAAACAAAATGAAAATTCATCTACCCAAATGATTGCCAGAAAATTACGTTATGAATGGTTTTTTGAATTAATGAAAGTTTATCATTTTGACTTTTTGCTCACTGCTCATCATTTAAATGATTCTTTAGAAACTTTCTTCATCAATCTTTCCAGAGGAAGTGGAATTGAAGGTCTTAGCGGAATAAAATCATCTTCCAATTCCATTTTCAGACCGCTTCTTTCCTTTTCCAAAGAAGAAATTTTGCATTATGCACAAGAATTTAAAATTCAATGGCGAGAAGATAGCAGTAATCAAGAAACAAATTATATCCGTAATAAAGTCCGACATAAAATCAGTCCGGTTTTAAATGAATTACATCCTGATTTTTTACAGAATTTTGCTAAAAGTCTTCATTATTTACAAACCGATAACCAAATTCTCCATCAATACATTGCTGAACTTCAGAAAAAAATATTTCAGAAAGAAGAAGGAATTTTTCATATTTCCATTTCTGAATTACAAAAGCTTCGACCTTTAGAAACTTATCTTTTTCACTTATTTTCAGATTTCGGATTTAAATTTCCTTTGGAAATCAACAAATTAATTCATTCTGAAAATAACGGAGAAATTCAATCCTTCTCACATCGGTTAGTCAAAAACCGAAAAGAATTATTGCTTTTTTCAAAAACCTTTGAAGATTCTTCTGTTGAAACTGAAATAAATCCTAATCAGATTATCAAAAAACCGCTATATTTGAAAGTTTCAATTTCGGAATTCCGGGAGACTTCTGCTTCGGAAGTTTTAGATGCCGAAAAAATCAGTTTCCCACTCCGATTGCGAAAAAAAAGAACAGGTGATATTTTTTATCCTTTAGGATTAAATGGTGCAAAAAAATTGAGTAAATTTTTTAAAGATGAGAAATTCTCAAAAATAGAAAAAGAGAATACTTGGCTACTGATTGACAATGAAAATCGCATTATTTGTATTCTGGGAAAAAGAATAGACGACCGTTTTAAAATAACAAAAGACACACACAAATTCTTAAATATATTTTTATGTTAAAAAGGACCTTATTACTGCTGTTTTTTCTTCCTCTTTTGGCAAGTGCTCAGATTTTAACTCCGGTTAAATGGAGTACCGAAACAAAAGATTTAGGAAACAATGAATTTGAAATATTATTGCATGCCAAATTGGATGAGGGTTGG
>JAQVDG010000445.1 GCA_028698395.1 Weeksellaceae bacterium | reverse complement strand
CAAAAAAGTGTGAAAGTTTCAAAAATAGAAATTGGTAATTTATAATCTTTAGCCTTTATTGATTTTTTGTACGTACCTCTGCGGAACGCACAAAACAACGTTCGTATCTTCGCATTGTCTTGTCCTAAAATAGGTTTACACAAAAAAGTGTAAAAATGGACAAAAAAAGTAAACTAATTTCAGGATTAAAAGAAGGTAAAATTATCATTCAAAAACCGAACAAATATTTTAGTGATACAGAAAAGCATCACATCTTGCAGGAGTTATTGCGTTCGGGTTGTACCAAACAAGAGATATGGGAAAAATACACCGGACAGCAAGAAGAACACGGACAACTGCTTCGTTGGATGCGGCAATTAGGTTACGATGCCTCTGTAAAAACCAGAAGACCTAATTTTACAGCCAATAACAATACAGATATGGCTAAAAAGACAGCAGCATCGGAAAAGGCGAACGAATACTTTGAAACACTTCAATTGAAGAAAAGAATAGCAGAACTAGAGAACCAGCTCAAAGATGCAGAGATGAAAGCTATTGCCTTTTCTACAATGGTAGATATTGCAGAGCGAGAGTTTAACATTCCCATCCGAAAAAAGTACAATACCAAGTCATCGAAGAAATGAAAACCACTTTTCAACATATAGGACTTGCCAAACTATGTGGTTGGCTTGGTATGACAAGACAGGCATATTATCAAAACTCGTGGAAAGCTATAGATACGACCATTGAGGAGGAACTAATACTACAACAGGTAAAACAAATAAGAAGCAATCATCCACGCTTGGGAACAAGAAAGTTATACGAAAAACTACAACCTTTTATGCTCGAAAACAGTATTAAAATGGGCAGAGATGTTTTGTTTGATTTGCTTTCAGCGAATCATCTTCTGGTAATAAAACGCAAACGCAGGATACAGACCACCAACTCTTACCATTGGTTAAGAAAATATCCGAATTTGATTAAAAATCTTGTTCCTACAAGACCTAATGAACTTTGGGTAAGCGACATTACCTATTGGAAAATCAATACCAATGAACACCTCTATATCAGTTTTATTACAGATGCTTACTCTCACAAAATAGTAGGCTGGCAGGTGGCAGAAACATTGGAAGCCATCCAAAGTATAGCCGCCCTGCAAAAGGCTCTCTCTGCCTTTGAAGGGGCAGAGAGCCTTTTGCCGCTCACCCACCACAGCGACCGTGGTATACAGTATTGCAGCAAAGAATATGTAAAGTTATTGCAGGACTATAATATTCAAATCAGTATGACCGAGAACGGAGATCCTTTGGAAAACGCCATTGCTGAAAGAGTAAACGGAATCATCAAAGAAGAATATTTAGATGCTTACGAGGTCAATAATATCAAGGAAGCTAAAGAATTATTAGACAGCGTAATAAATCTGTATAATGACGACAGACCACATATGAGCATCAGTAATCTTACACCTAATCAATTACATTATTCATCAAGCCCAGTAAAAACAGAAAAATTATGGAAGAATTATTATCAGAAAAAATCTACATTTGTAAACCAATGTCAGGACTAAAAAAACATTGTAAAATAATAACAGGATTTAATCATTAACCTGTAAACTTTTTTTAGGACGAGGCACATTTAATTTTGCCCAATCGCACCCAAGCCCACCCACCACCCGACTACATCTTACATTTTTCATTTTCGGGTACAAACTGGACAAAATCGGTTACAGTTATTTTCTACGCGCTTAGTACTTTTGTACTTTAAAAGTAGTGTGTAAGTAAAGAAAATAATTATGACGAAAAAAATCACGTTAGGCATATTCATAATTATAGGACTATTATTTGTTTCTATGTGTAAAGTGTCCCCACAAGCAAAAATTTCAGACCATTTTAATGGCAAGAAATTCACAAACCCAACCTTGGAAAAACCATTTTCCCCAAGTATGGGTGATATATTCAAAATGATGAGAGAAGGCAGACCAAAATGGCAATCGAACATTCAAAACACTGCCGTTCCACGGTTGAAAGACACGCTGAATACTGGCGATTTTTCTATAACGTTTATAAACCACGCCACATTTTTAATCCAAACAGGTGATTTAAACATTATTACCGACCCGGTATTTTCAAAACGAGCAAGTCCTGTAAGTTGGTTTGGACCGAAAAGAGTTAGGAAGCCAGGAGTTGAGCTGGACAGTCTGCCGAGAATTGATTTGATATTGCTAAGTCATAACCATTATGACCATTTGGATAAAAAGACTTTAAAGAAACTGGGTGAAAGACACAATCCTAAAGTTTTAGTGCCAATAGGCGATAAAAAATTGGTGGAATCTTGCGGATTTAAAAATGTGCAAGAAATGAATTGGTGGGAAAATGTAGAACTGAACGGCAACACCATTATCACTTTTACACCACAACAACATTCATCGGCAAGAAATCTTTTAGACCTTGATAAAAGTCTTTGGGGAAGCTTCTATATACAATCACACGGAAGACGTATTTATTTCGGTGGCGATGGCGGATATTCTACCCATTTTAAGGACATAAAAAATAAATTGGGTTCGCCCGAACTTGCCATACTTGGCATCGGAGTTTATGTTCCTGACTTTTTTATGAAAGCCATACATACCTCTCCTGCCGAAGCGGTAACAGCCCACTTAGATTTAGGAGCAACTCAAAGTATAGGTATGCACTTTG
>JAQVDG010000031.1 GCA_028698395.1 Weeksellaceae bacterium | reverse complement strand
TGGTGAAAGAATAGTGAAATAAAAAAAAGCACAAAACCAATTGGGAATCAATGAATTTTTGTGCTTTTTACTCGCAGAGAGGAAGGGATTCGAACCCTCGATACAGTTACCCGTATACTACCTTTCCAGGGTAGCTCCTTCAACCACTCGGACACCTCTCTAAAGGATTGCAAATTTAATTGTTTTTTTGAGATTCCACAGTTTTTTCAACTGAATCTTCGACTTTGTTGTAACAATTTGAAATCCAATAATACCAAAGCAGCTAATGCTTCTATTATCGGAACAGCACGAGGCACTACACACGGGTCATGTCGTCCTTTTCCTTGCATTTCAATAATCTCATCTTTATCATTTAATGCCGGTTGATTTTGCATCAAAGTCGCTACCGGTTTAAAAGCGACACGAAAATAAATATCCATTCCATTTGAGATTCCACCTTGAATTCCACCAGAAAGATTCGTTTGAGTTGTCCCGTCCGAATTAAATAAATCATTGTGTTCTGAACCTTTCATTTTGGCACCACAAAAACCACTTCCGTACTCAAAACCTTTTACTGCATTGATGGATAACATAGCTTGTCCTAATCGGGCATGTAATTTATCAAAAATTGGTTCTCCCCAACCAACAGGAACTTGTTGAATGACACAAGTAACCGTTCCACCAACTGTATCGCCCTCTTTTCGGATTTGCTGAATTTTTTCTATCATTTGTTGTGCCACTTCTTCATCCGGGCAACGAACGGGGTTTTCTTCAATTTTCGAAAAATCAAGAGCTTGATAAGGTTTTTCCAAAAACAAATCACCCACCGAAGAAACGTAAGCGTTAATTTTTACTTCAGCTAAAATTTGTTTGGCAATCGCTCCGGCAACTACCCAATTCGCCGTTTCTCTTGCTGAACTCCGCCCTCCTCCCCGCACATCTCGAACTCCATATTTTTTAAAATAAGTGAAATCTGCATGAGATGGACGATAAATCGTTTCAATATGAGCATAATCTTGAGAACGCTGGTTTTCATTCAAAATATGGAATCCAATGGGTGTTCCTGTTGTTATTCCTTCATAAATCCCTGAAAAAAAATGAACAATATCGCTCTCTTTTCGTTGAGTGACAATTTTGGATTGTCCCGGTTTACGTCGATCTAATTCTTTCTGAATTTGATCAAAATCAAGAGAAATTCCGGCAGGGCATCCGTCTATAATTCCTCCTATTCGTTCTCCGTGGCTTTCTCCAAAAGTGGTCAATCGAAATAAATTTCCTATTGTGTTCATTTTTATGTTTACTGTTTTCTATTCAATTTACTCTGAATAAATAATTTACCAACGAACTAAAACACTTCCCCAAGTAAATCCACTTCCAAAAGCTGTCATACAAATCAAATCGTCTTTTTCAATTCTTCCTTGCTCATAAGCTTCACTCAAAGCAATCGGAATGGAAGCTGCCGTTGTATTTCCGTATTTTTGAATATTATTGAATACTTTATCGTCACTCAATCCCAATTGACGCTGAACAAACTGACTAATCCGTAAATTGGCTTGATGTGGAATAAATAATTTTAAATCTTCAATTTTTTCTCCTGATTGTTCAAAAACTTCTTTTACCGATTCCGGAAAACGGGTTACAGCATGTTTAAATACAAAATTTCCATTCATGTGCGGATAAATATGCTCTGCTGTTAATTCATTTTTATCATTTTGAAACTCATCCGACCAACCGTATTTACTTCCCGGAAAAAGAACGGCTAATTCTTCGGCAAACTCGCCTTCGCTATGCATATTAACTGATAAAATTCCTCTTTCTTCTTCCGAAGCAGAAAGAATCACTGCTCCTGCTCCATCACCGAAAATTACAGAAACACCACGTCCGCGTGTTGTCATATCCAATCCAAATGAATGGTTTTCCGCTCCTACAACCAAAATATTTTTATACATTCCGGATTTGATATAAGCATCGGCAGTTGCTAAGGCATAAATAAATCCGGAGCATTGATTACGAACATCTAAAGCACCGATTGTGCGACAACCTAAATTTTTCTGTAAAATCACACCACAACCCGGAAAAAAATAGTCCGGACTTAAAGTAGCAAAAATAATAAAGTCAATGTCTTTGGCTGTTAATCCGGCATTTTCCAATGCTTTTTTAGCTGCTTTTGTTCCTAAATCGGAAGTAGTTACACCTGAGTAACGTCCCAAATGACGACGTTCAATAATTCCGGTTCTTTCCCGAATCCACTCATCATTAGTATCCATTAATTTAGCCAAATCATCATTGGTTACTACATTTTCCGGAACATAGTGTCCTATTCCTTTTATAATTGACTTTCTCATGTTCTTGGTTTTTTATATTGGAATCAATCTGTCAAAATTACTATTTTTTTAAGCAAAACATTCCAATTTTTCTTTATAAATCTGCTTATCAGGATTTGCAAATCAACTTTGGATAATATTTACTTCCCGTTCTAAAGTAATTCCAAATTTAGTTTGAATATCCTGAATGATTTTTTCAGATAAATCATAAATTTCTTTTCCACTTGCACCTCCATAATTCACTAAAACTAAAGCTTGTTTTTCGTGAACACCTGCTTGTCCAACCCGTTTTCCTTTCCATCCTGCCCTTTCAATCAGCCAACCGGCAGCTATTTTCATCTCACTTCCTACCGGATAAGCAATTATTTCAGGATAATTGGATTTTACTTCTTCATATTTTGAAATCGAAATCACCGGATTTTTAAAGAAACTTCCTGAATTTCCAATTTTTTCCGGGTCGGGAAGTTTACTTTCCCGAATTTTAATAATAGCACGACTGACATCTTGAATCGTTGGATTTTGAATATCTAATTTTTGTAATTCTGACTGAATATCTCCGTAATTGATGTGTAATTCATGATTTTTTTTACTTAGTTTAAAACTTACACTTAAAATAATGAATTCATCTTTTACTTCATTTTTAAAAATGGACTCCCGATAACCAAACCGACATTCTTCCCGACTAAATGTTTTAATTTCCTGTGAATCAATATGGATTGCATCCAATTCAATTAAAGTGTTTTTAATTTCCACACCATAAGCTCCGATATTTTGAATCGGTACAGTACCGACATTTCCCGGAATAAGGGATAAATTTTCAATTCCGCCAAAATCCTGATTAAGTGTCCACATAACGAATTCATGCCAATTCTCTCCTGCTTGAGCCCGAACAAAAACTGAATTTTCTTCTTCCGCATAAACTTCGATTCCTTTTGTATTGATTTTAACAGCTAATCCTTTCCAGTTTTCCACCAAAAGCATATTGCTTCCGCCTCCAAGTAAAAGAATTTTTTGATGGTTTTCTTTTGCCCATTTTAAAGCTTCTTTACATTCGTTTAGAGATTTTACTTCTACAAAATAATCGGTCAAAACATCAACTCCAAAAGTATTAAACGGTTTTAAAGAATGATTTCGCTTAATATCCATCTGCATAATAGCAACTTTTTGTTTTATGAATAATAAGTTGTTCCCGGGTATTTTTTTAACGCTTCTCTTAGGATTTCAATGGAACGTTCCAAATCTTTCTTTTTCAAAACGTAAGCTACCCGAACTTGATTTTTCATCGATTCAGGATTACTGTAAAATCCATTTCCGGGAGCAACCATAACCGTTTCTCCGTCTAGATTAAAATCATTAAGTAACCAAATCGCAAACTTTTCGGCATCGTCCACCGGAAGTTCGACCATACAATAAAAAGCACCTTTCGGGTTAGGACAAATAACGCCCGGAATCTGATTTAATCCATTCACTAAAACATCACGACGTCCCACATATTTTTTGCGGCAATCTTCAAAATAGGTTCCAACATTCTGATGAGCCGCTGTAGCAGCATATTGACTGGTCAAAACCGGGCTTAACCGAGCCTGAGCAAACTTTAATGCACGTGCAATAACCTTATCATTCCGAGTAATAAGTGCTCCCAAACGAGAACCGCACATACTGAATCGTTTAGATTCTGAATCGATTACAATTACATTTTCTTTTAATTCCGGAAAACTTAAAGTTGAAATATGCTTTTCATCTCCATAAATATATTCGGCATACACTTCATCGGAAATTAAGTACAAATCATACTTTAAAACTAATTCCTTTAATTTTTCCAATTCTTTTTGAGAATAAAGATAGCCGGTTGGATTTCCCGGATGGCAAATTAAAATAGCTTTAGTTTTATCGGTGATTTTTTCTTCAAAAGTTTCAATAGGTGGTAATCCGAAGTTGTCTTCAATTTTTGCCTGAACCGGAGCGATTTTCACTTCACTTTGACAAGCAAAACTGTTATAATTTGCATAAAAAGGTTCAGGAATAATGATTTCATCACCCGGATTAGCAATAACACTAAAGGTAAATAACAAAGCCTCTGAACCCCCATTGGTTACGATTAAGTTTTCCGGTTGAATATCATATCCTCTATTCTTATAATAATCCGACAAAGCTTTTCTATATTCATGAGTTCCTTCAGAATTAGTATAAGCCAAAACGTCATACGGTAAACTATGAATAGCATTAAGAGCCGGTTTTGGAGAGGGAATGTCGGGTTGTCCGATATTTAGATGATATACTTTTACTCCTCTTTTTTTAGCTTGTTCCGCATAAGGAGTTAGCTTTCGTATAGGTGAAGAAGGCATTATTTCACCTTTTACTGATAATTGTGGCATTCTTTATTCTTTTTAAAATAATTTGTAAATATACATTTATTGGTATTGTTTTTGAATTTATTTGGGCAAATTTAATTTTTAACCTAAAAAATAACTCAATTATGGCACAGAAAAATGGCGCATTCAATTTATTGACAGGATTAATAATCGGAGCAGTTGCAGGCGCAGCAGCAGGTTTATTACTTGCTCCTCAATCCGGAAAACAAACTCGCAAAAAATTAAGCAAAGAAGCGAAAAGACTGAAAAAAGAATTGGAACACTATTCTAACGATTTCAGTGATAAAGCCAAAACCGTAAAAAAAGAGCTTGAAGAAAAATTAGCTGACATCAAAGGGAAATTACGGGCAACTGCGAAGGATTTAAAAGATGAAATTGATGAAAATGTTGGGGTCTAATCCCAACATTTTTGTTACATTTGGTCTAAACTTTGTTTTTTATGTTTGATGATTTAAAAAAATATTTAAACCAAAGAATCAACTATGCAAAATTAGAAGTAATTGATTCATTAAGCAGCATGATTTCTTTATCGGTTTATGGTATTCTGATTCTCATGCTTTCTTTGTTAATACTATTTATCAGTAGTTTATCTTTTGGTTTTTTATTAGGAAAATGGTTTGACAATTTTGGAATTGGTTTTTTAATTTTAACTGCATTTTACCTACTTTTATTTTTTGTCATTTATTTATTCCGAGCAAAAATACGTTTGTATATCACTAATAAAATCATCAAAACTGCAATAGAAACTTTAGATAAATCAGAAAAAGAAAGCAATGGATATTAAAAACATCAAAACTTTGGCTGATTTACGAAAAGCTAAAGAGGAATTACGAATTGAAATGAATTTGGCTGATAAAAAGTTGAAAAATGGCTTTATTTATTCTTCAGTCAATAAATTTGCTGAAAATGTAGAATCCAATGCAACACAGTTTGACTCCCCTTTGGGAAATGGTGTCCATGCTACTTTAGGATTTATCTCAAACAAAGCCGGTGAACAGTTTAAATTAAAAAAATCAACTCGTAAATTTCTGCAACTTGCTGTTTTAATTGCAACTCCTATTATCACCAAGAAAATTCAAGAATTAATCGATAAAAAAATTTAATCAGAATTAGCTTTATTCCGAAAATTCATTAATACTTTTTCTAATTCAACTCTTTGTTCTTTTCGGACAAAATTTTTATTAATTCTAATTTCTTTATCCCCCGATTGAAAAGTCCACTCATTATTGTAAACAAAAGTTGCGGTAATTTCATTCAACTTTATCATTTTATTTCCTACAATCCGATTTAAACGAATAAATTTTCCGGAAATCAAAACATAGCCTTTTTTATAAAAATAAACTACTTCTGCCGCAGCTTCTGCCCAAAATAAAGCAGTAGCCACCCAAAAAATATTTCCCCATAACAAAGCCGGTATCAAGAAAATTATCGTTGGTAAAAGCCTTTTAATCAATCTATTTAGTAATTCTTTATTTGAAAAATAAAACAGCATTTCGAAGTATTTCTAATATTTTGAACTGCAAATATAATTGTATTAAACTTCTTTTTAAGAAAAGTCAAAGCATACGACTCATCCGGTAATTGCGTATATTTACCCTTCAAAAAAAATAATTTTATAGAATTTTATTAGTTAATCACTTTAAAATCAAATGAAAAAATTCGTTAAGAGATTAGGGAAATTAGTTTTGGGAGGGATTGTTTTTCTCCTTTCCTTAGTCTTTTTCGCGAATTATTGGATAAATTCTCAATCGGAAGGAATGACATACAATGAAGTAGATTCCATTCCGACCAATAAAACAGGTTTAATTTTAGGAACAAGTAAGCGAGTCAGAGGCGGAAACGAAAATCTTTATTTTAAATACCGGATTGATGCAGCAGTTCAACTTTTTGAAGCTGACAAAATTAAATTCATTATTGTAAGCGGAGACAATTCTATCATGGAATACAACGAAACCCGCGATATGAAAAAATCCCTGCTTGAGAGAGGAATTCCGGAAGAACAAATTATTGATGATTTCGCCGGATTCAGCACCTTAGATTCTGTACTTCGGGCTAAAGAAGTTTTTGGGCAAGATTCTATCACTTTAATTTCCCAAGAATTTCAAAATCAACGTGCTTTGTTTATCGCTAAAAATCACGACATTTACGCCGTCGGATTTAATGCCCGGGAAGTGCCCGGAAATTATGGTAAACGCGTTAAAATACGAGAGTATTTTGCCCGAGTAAAAGCACTTATGGATATTTACGTATTAAATTCAATGCCAAAATTTTATAAAAATAAAGAAGTATTTCCAAACGAAGAATAATTAAAATGTTGACAATAGGAATCGCCGGAGGAACCGGTTCAGGAAAAACAACCGTAGTTCGTAATATTTTAACCAGTTTGAACTCAGAAAACGTATTAGTCATTTCTCAAGACAACTACTACAAAGACCATAATGAACTTTCTTTTCATGAAAGAGAAAAAATGAACTTTGACCATCCGCGTTCTATTGATTTTGATTTATTGACCGAACACGTCCAAACTTTAAAAAGCGGACAAACTATCGAACAACCCACTTATTCGTTCATCACACACAGCCGAACTACAGAAACCATCATTACACATCCCAAAGAAGTCGTTATTGTGGAAGGTATTTTGATTCTGACACATCCGGAATTACGAGAATTATTTGATTTAAAAATATTTGTTCACGCTGATTCAGATGAACGTTTAATCCGAAGGATTCAACGTGATACTCAAGAAAGAGGTCGTGATTTGGAAGAAGTTTTAAATCGTTACAGAACTACTTTAAAACCTATGCACGAACAATTCATTGAACCTTCAAAAATTCATGCCGACATTATAGTTCCCAATATGAAAAAGAAAAACAAAGCCGCTATCAGTGTGCTTTCTACTTTGATTAAAGATAAATTAACACGGACAAAAAATCATGGAATCTAAACCTAAAAATACGGAAAACACCGAATTATCTCCAAAAAAACCTTGGTACCGATTCATTTGGAACAAATATTTAATTGTTACCTTATTATTTGCTATTTGGATGTTTTTCTTTGACCAAAATTCATTTTTCATTCACCGGGAATTGGATAAACAAGTCAATGAATTAGAACATGACAAGAAAATTTATCAGGAAAAACTACAAAAAGAGACCATTCAGATTCATCAAATAAAAACCAATCCCGATGCTATCGAAAAAATTGCACGAGAAAAACATTATTTGAAAAAAGAAAATGAAGATGTTTTCATTGTAGAAGAACGAAAAATAAAACCTTTAAAAACAGAAGCTCATGAACCAAACTAATTTTGAATCACTTAATCCAAAAGAATGGAAACTGAAAGTTCAAGCAGAATTAGCCGGTTTGGATTATAATGAAGTTTTAGTTTCAGACACAGCAGAAGGGATTCAAATTAAGCCTGTTTATTCGGAAGAAGACCGGAATCCAGACGAAAGTCAAGGTATAAAAACCACAAAAGACTGGAAGATTTTAGGTGAATTTTTAAATTCAGAACAACAAGATTCTTCCTATCTATATGGATTTACGGTAAATGACAACAAAGCTCCGGCAACTTTAAATTTACCTAAACATTTGGATTTATTTTTTGATTGTACACAGCCTCAATCCTTATTTTCATCTCTTGATTTTTCAAAAATTGAAAATTTAAAATATTTGAGTTTAGACCCTATCGGGAATTTAGCAAAAACCGGAAATTGGTGGAATTCCAAAGAAGAAGATTTCCATTTTACCCATCAGATTTTAAGCTTGGATTTTTTTGAAAAGCAAATAGCAATCGACGCTTCACTTTATCAAAATGCCGGAGCTAACCAAACGCAACAAATTGCTTTTGCCATTGCTCATGCAGTTGAATATTTAGAAATTTTCGGTTCGGAGACTGCTTCTAAATTATTTTTTAAAATTGCAGTCGGTGGAAATTATTTCTTTGAAATTGCCAAACTCCGCGCACTTCGTAAGCTTTGGGATTTTCTATTATTAGAATCGTACGAACAAAAAACTGAAACTTTCATTTTTGCCGAAACTTCTTTGCGAAATAAATCCCGATTGGATTTACACAATAATTTAATCCGAAACACTTTAGAAGCTGCTTCTGCTATTCAGGGAAAAGCAGATGTTGTCAAAATTTTAAGTTTTGATAAAGTCAACGAAAATTCGCTTTTTTCAGAAGAATTAGCTTCAAAACAACAATTATTATTACAAAAAGAATCTTATTTTGACAAGTTTGAAGATCCGGTTGCCGGAAGTTATTTTATTGAAAACCTAACGGAATTACTCATTAAAAATGCTTTGGATTTATTCCTTAAAATTGAAAGTGAAGGTGGTTTTTTAAATTCTTTACTCAAAGGAAATATTCAAAAATTCATCAGAAAAAGTGCAGAAAAAGAACAATTAGCCTTTGATGAAGGTGAATTAATTTTAATCGGTGTAAATAAATTTAAAAATCCGGAAGACAAAATCCAAATCCGGAAAAAAGAAAAAAATAGACGAAAAACCTTAATTGAGTCTATTCTTCCTAAAAGATTGGCTGAGAAAATTGAAAATATGCAATAATGAACCCGAAAATTTTATCCTACGGAATTTTACGAGCCATTGGCTTTACTGTTTTAATTTGCTTATCGCTGTATTTTCTGTGGTTGATTCGTTCGGTTTTTGCTTATTTAGCAATTGCCTTTGTTTTGGCGATGATTGGCCGACCTTTGATGAGTTTACTTAATGGTAAATTACGGATTCCGAATAGTTTGGCAGCACTCTTTACTTTAACTTTTTTCATTCTGCTTATCATTGGATTTGCCGGTCTTTTTATTTCTTTGGTATTAAATTTACCTTATCGTTTTATTGGTAATTTTGCTCATTTGGATCAATTTGAAGGTGTAATTTCCAACCAAATTAAACTAATGTCAGAGTCCTTAGGATTTTTGGATTTACCCTTTTTAGAAAATTATCTAAACAAAGCAGTAAAAGACGTGAGCAGTAAAAGTTTTTCAGGAATGTTTGGCGATTCTCTTTCCACCTTAGGTGTGCTTATGGTAGATACTTTTTCGGTTGTCTTCATTACTTTTTTCTTTTTAAAAGACCGGGATTTAATCAATAAAATGATTGTTGCCATTGCACCAAAAAATGAAGAAAAACGATTTGAAAACGTATTGGACAAAACAAAAAATCTACTTTCTCGCTATTTCATCGGTTTGACTTTACAAGTACTCATTATGTTTACTTTTTATTTTATTATTTTGCTTTCTTTCGGAATCAATTATGCAGCCATTATCGCCTTAGTTTGTGCCTTACTCAATCCACTTCCTTACATTGGACCTTTATTAGGTGGTGTTTTAATGGCGAGTTTAACTTTGAGTGATTTACATAATTTAGGTTTGGATTTGCGTACACAAATCATTCCTTCTGTACTGTGGATTATGTTTTGGTACATTTTAACGCACGTTTGGGACAATTTAGTCAACCAACCTTTGATTTATTCAAGAAGCGTTCGTTCCAATCCGCTTGAAATTTTCATTGTAATTTTAATTGGTGGAATTCTTTTCGGAATCATCGGAGTTGCCGTTGCTGTTCCGGCTTATACTGTTTTACGAGTTGTTCTGAAAGAATTCTTTTCAGAATATAAACTAGTACAGAGTATTACCAAAAATCTCTGATTTTGGAGTTTATTCCAAAAAATGAGCAATTCTTCCTTCCGCTCCTACTAAATAAATTTTATTTCCTTTTTTTGACTTTTTACAAGCATGAAAAGGAGTAGTTGTAACTTTCTGCCAGGTTTTTCCTTTATCTACGGACAAATCAACACCCATTAAACCACAAGCAACGGCTTTGGATTGCCCAAAAATAGCAACACCGCTTTTGTATCCGTTTGGAGGAGTTTCCGGAAATGAAATTTTAAACGATTTCATCCCTTCTAATTCAAATACAATCAAATTATTTTCAGATGATTCTTTATTTTCAAAATCACCGCCAGCTATCAATCCGAATTTATTGTAAAAAGAGAAATCCAAAGCATTAACTCCCGCTGTTAAGGATGATGATTTTGGTAAATTTTCCGTTACTATTAAATCTGAAATCAAAATCAATCGTGATTTTTTTCCACCGGTTGCCATTATATAAGTATCCTCGTCTATAAGCGAGATATTAGAGTTACTTGCTGCAAAAAAAGCTTCTCCTTCTTCAAATTCCAAAGTTAAATCGTCTATTTTTTTCCAAGAATTCCCACCATCTGTTGTCTTTAAAATATAAGGATTTCCATTTATCGGATCGCCAACAGCTATTCCCATTTTCGGATTATAAGCCGTAAATTGAAGTACATCAATAAAAACATCCGGATGTTCATCCCGATAAACTTCTTTCCAATTTACTCCATTATCTTCTGTTTTTAAAATAATTCCGGGTGAACCAACTGCAGCTACAACGGCGGTGGTCGGACTCAAAACTTCAATCATTCTGAAATCCCGGTCTTCATAGCCTTTTGGATTTACCCATTTAATAGATTTTCCGGCGTTTACAGAAAAACCAACCGTTCCTTCTGAACCGCTTACCCAAAATATAAATTCATCCAAAACAGCTAATCCCCGAAAAGAAATTTCTTGTTTGTCCAAATTAAGCATCTGAATCTGCTGACCGAAAATTCCGATTGAACAAAAAAAACTTATAAATAAGAAAATATTTTTTTTCATTGAAACTGTTTTAATAATCTACTGTTAAGTTAAATGTATAACG
>JAQVDG010000444.1 GCA_028698395.1 Weeksellaceae bacterium | reverse complement strand
TAAAAAGATCAGGCTTAAGAAAAGTTGTTTGCCGGAGGTTGATAAAAAGATCAGGTTTAAATAAAGTTATTTGCCGGAGGCCGATAAAAAAATCAGCCTTTCTCCTTTTCTCCCGGTTGACTCTACAGATGTGAAATATGCAACAAATATATTACTCTAATTTGGCATTTACAAAATTTAAAACCTGTATAAATCCCTTTATGGTTTACATGTAATATTAGCGGTTACAACTCTGTTACAATCTTAAAATACCTGATAATTGGTTGGATACGAGTAATGATTACGGGACTGTGTCGTGCGATGTTTTCTCTCTTGTTAACCTTCAACACCGGAGTGACTCGGTTACAATCGTGATCAAATCGGGTGATAAAGAAAAACATTGGATCAAAATCGGCAAGAACGATTTCATTAAACCTGATGGAAAAATAACTTTCAGGTACATTCTATGACAATTACTACAAACCAATGCGATATCCTGTATTGCAGTTTTTGTTTCTTTTGTCTCATTGAAAGATTTAAAATGGTGTGCTTCAATAAAACCTTTACAGGAAGATTCAATTTTATTGTAGATCATTCCGGATTATCTTGTTGTCAAAAAACCGTAACAATAAATCAACGAGTAGAATTTCAAGCAATATCTGCAAATGAAAAAAGCATTGACGACTTACTTGAATACATAATTACATTTCAGAATTTTCTTACTCTTGCGCTTTATAAAAGCACTTATCCATTATCAATTTCGCTAAGCGGTGAAAGGCACAAAAAGGATTATGGAGATGGAGAAACATATAAAAAGACAATAAAACTATATTTCTCTTCACAAAACTTTAAAACCAATGAAAAGCCAAAGTTTGACTTTGAAATGATTTTTGACTATGGGAGAATTCAGAGTGATTCCCAACGAATAATTAAAAAATCGGTATTCAAAATATGAGTTACTTGAACCTGTCTTTGACTTAGTGTTTGAACAATTCTATATAAGTACTCAAGATATTATTGGTGTGTTCATTTTTAAAAGAAGTGGAATTTATTTAACCATCTTGCGAACCGGAGAGAAGATGAACACAAAAAAGCCAGCCACCAACATCGTGTATAAAATATTGCGGTTTTTGAACGGAAACTTATGCTTCAAAAACCGCAATTAAATATTCGATGTCCATTTTTTCAAGATTAACAACAGTAAAATTAATACAATATTCGTAAATGCAACTTTTTTATAATAAATTTTTTTTTATCAAGTTGATATATCGTTCTTTATCCACATGTATCAACAATATAAATAAAATGATTTACGCAGATTTGTTATTTTTTATTTAAAAATGTTGTATATTTATGGCGTAAATAAGACGTTATCTGCAAGCCTAAAAGACGACACAGCAAGAATGAACGACAGAAATAAACATAAAGTAACAGAACAAATGAACTACCAGGCAGCCGACCCAAATGACAACGCTTCTGTATTTTTATTTTTTTCTACCGCACAAATGGCATATTTGGTTTTGCCCAACAACATACAAGCGGACTCATAGCAAAACCAAAAGAACCATTTTTTGCCAATGTACCGAAAGAAAAAATAATAAATTCAATAAACTTATAGCAGATGAAAAAACTAATCTTTTTCACTCTTTTCCTATTGACAGCCTCATTTGGCTACAGCCAGTCGTATTTGGGATGGGTGACAAAACAGGTCAACTTCCGTCAAGGACCGGGGACAAACTACGGTGTAATTTCATCATTAAAACCGGGGACGCAAATTTTTATTGTTTCACTGGAAACAGAAAATGATTTCTATAATATAATCGATATTGCAACCGACAAAGAAGGTTATATACACAAATCGTTTGTAAAACTTGGTGACATAGTAGAAAAAAATGAAAGGGGAATGTTTACTCCAAGTGGGAAAACCTCTAGATACAATCCCGAAATTGAAATATTCAACAATACTTCATTGACACTTACTTTGAAACTGAATAGCGAAACATATACTTTCTCACCACAACAGAAAAGAACAATTACACTTAATCCAGGAACATATAATTACCGTGCATCAGCTCCAGGGGTTATTCCAAACATTGGAACTGAATATATGGAAAGTAATATGGGCTATACTTGGCGATTTTATATAGTAACCGAAAGAAGATAGGATGAAAACAATTTTAAACAATCCTTATCGGACAGTTGGTTTGCTTGTTGGTGCAACTACAAAGGAGCAAACAAAACAAATCAACAGGCTTAAAAGGTATATTGAAGCTGAACAAGAGCCACAAGACGATTACAGTTTTCCAGCACTTGGAAATCTGCATAGAACTTTTGACAGTATTGAAGAAGCTGCTTCAAAACTTAATCTGGATAGCGACAAAATTAACGCTGCCTTATTTTGGTTTTGGAACGGCAACCCAATTACAGACGAAGCAGCATTTGAAGCATTAAAAAACGGAGAAATTGAAACAACGTATGAGATTTGGGATAAACTTATTACAAGAACAGACGAGGACGGAAAAAGATACTGGAAACCTGTAACAGAGAAAAATTTCTCCGCATATCATAATTGTTCCGTTCTGAATTTTATCATAGCCAACGGCAACTTACACAATGCCATTGCTGCAAGTCTTTATTTTCTTGAAAGCGATTTAGTGCAAAATTTCGTTTCATCGGTTGTGGACGAGACACACAAAACAAATAAAAAGGAACTT
>JAQVDG010000443.1 GCA_028698395.1 Weeksellaceae bacterium | reverse complement strand
TGGACCTAATCCCGGTTTTTGAACTTCTCCGTGTAAAACAGCATCGTAATTCAATACAGGAATTCCGTCAAAATCTCCTTCATAATTTTTTTCTTCGATAGCTTTCATCATTTTTGAGAATGAGAATACCGGAATCAAAGAAGCTAATTTACCACTACCTACAAAATATTCTCCTGTCGGGTCAACGTCAGTTCCGTGTGGAGATTTAGGACAAGGAATATAATAAGCGAATCCCTCATCAATTAAATCCACAACATCTAAAACAGTAACTTCTGTCATCATAGTAGAAGTAGCCATGTGTTTGTGTTCGTCATACACGTTGTGTGCATATTGTGTTTTCACTTTTCTTCCTTTTCCGGCAGCGGCTAATTCGGCTGCTTTTTTCCAGTTAACAGCTAAGATAAAGTCTTTATCTCTTTGAGAAGCATTTACTTCTAATAGCGTATGGGCTTTTTCAGTGTTATAGGAAGAGAAGAAGAACCATCCACTACTTGGACCTTTACCTGTATGGCTTAAATCGTAGTTAACCGGTGGAGTTTTCAATTGAAAATCAATATTCATTCTTCCTGTTTGTGGATCTACCTTAATAAAGGAGATAGCTCCACTGAATTTCTCAGCGTACGAACTAATTGGAATATCTCCATTTTCATCATCAAAAGGAACACTGAAACGAGTACCTGCTACTACATATTCTGTGTTTTCCGTAATAAACGGCGAGGAGTGATTTCCGGCTGAATTTGGGATTTCAATGATTTCAGCTGTTGTAAAAGTAGTTAAATCCAAACGAGCCACACGTGGTGTGTTATTTTCGTTAGCAAATAACCATCTACCGTCATTTTCTCCATTTGTTTGAGAAACCGCCAAGTGGTGTTGGTCTCCCCAAGGAATGAATCCATGTGAGGTATTCAACATTGGGATTGTTTCTTCACTGTAACCATAACCTGTTTCCGGGTCTTGTGAGAAAACGGGTAATACTTTAAATAAACGTCCGGACGGAATTCCGTAAACGGCAACCTGCCCACTAAAGCCACCTGAAGTAAAGGAATAAAATTCATCATATTCTCCCGGAGCTACATAAACTTTCTGTGCTGCATCACCACTCACGGCAGTTCCTACCGTCTTGGGCTTACATCCTGTTAGCATTGCAAGTGATGCAAGTGCTGATAATCCAATTAATTGTACTCTTTTCATTTCATATATTTTTGGAAATTATTATTCAATCTATTTTGCACCATCAATTTGACGCATGTATTCTAATATTTCACGTGCATCGGTGTCACTTAAACTTTGATCAGGCATACGAACCAAACATAATTCTAACTGGGTTTGTAATTCCGGATCTACATCAATCATCGGATCAGGATTTGTGATAAAATTCATAATCCAGTAAGGGGTGTGTTTTTCTGTTACGCCTTTCCATCCCGGTCCAACTAAACGTTCGTCTGTAATTTTGTGGCAAGAAGTACATTTTACATCTGCAATTTGTTTTCCTGCATCGGCCATTTCTTGACTAAATGTACTAACATCTACATTCGACTCATCGAATTTACCTAAACCTCTTTTTGGGTCGTAATTTTCACCTGATTGAGGGTTGTTGTCTGTTGTGCTTACAGCCGGACTGCCACTACTTGGTTTTTTATCATCTCCACAGGCATAAATGGTGGCGATAGCTACTAAACCGATTGCTAAAATTCTTAATTGTTTCATCCTTTTACATTTAATTTTGTGGGTTCTGTTTAAACTGTGAATTCAACTAAACATAATGATGAACCCATTTTCATTATATTTTAGTCATTCTGATTAAATAAAATGATTTAATTTTTTTATTTTTATCCAAAAATTATATTTAATGAGGCTAAATATAATGTGATTTTTTCAATAAAAAAATAAATCTGTTTCTGTTTGTTCAGAATTATTCTTCTTTTTATTTCAACTTTTTAAACGCACATAAAGATAGAGTATAAAAACACTTTTTTATCTTTTTACTAATTTTTAGCGAAATTAGGCTAAATTACCTTCCAATATCTATGACTCAAGTCATAATCTCTATCTGATTTTTGTTAGTGATAAAATTCATAGTATTGTCATCTGTAAGATACTACTACTTTCAGGAAGTATTTAAAAGGCTCAATTGGTATAATTCATTGAAATTGTATATTTGTCAAAATTTTGGTACATGAAAAATCTTTTTAAAATTTCAATTTTCACATTGTTAAGTTTTGCTGTTTTATCTTGTGAAAAATCCGAAAAAGAAAACCCGAAACAAGTAAATGTTTCTACAGAAAAAAATTCAGATTTGGAGCAAGATGCATTGACTATGGAAAACAGTAAAGGTGAAAGTATTGATGTGATTTACTTCGCAAAAGGGGATAAGGTAGCGGTTAAAATTCGTCTGAATGATAAAGAAATTGAGTTACTTCCACAGGGTACAACTTCTTCCGGAAATCCTTTTTTCTCAAATGATGAATACACTTGGGAAATGGGTGGAGGCATAGAATCAGGGAGATTATCCATTCAGGGAGGAGAACCAGTAAGTTTTAGAGTAATAGCACAATAAATTTCTCTGAAAATTAATAATTTAACAACCAACTTTAACCCAAATGATTCAAATTTTAATTAAATCATTTAATCGTGCTTATTATTTAGATCGCTGTTTA
>JAQVDG010000442.1 GCA_028698395.1 Weeksellaceae bacterium | reverse complement strand
GAAAAGAAACGCTGTGGTTACGCGCCATTTAACAGCGCCCAACAGGCAATAAAACTTCGTTCCCTTCGGTCACTACGCCCTTCGGGCAAATTGCCTTCGGCAACTTGTTTTATCGCCGGCCCGTTGGCGTTCATTGTAAAAAGACCCCGAGACAGACGACAGAATGATAAATAATTTTTGCTGCTTAAAGACAAAAAAGAGAATAAGGAGACAGCCCATACACAAAAGCAAGAGTGTGGCTGCCCTTCCCTGCAACCATCCCTTCGCAGCCACACACATGCTTTTTTGCCGACACACCTACTGATGATAACCTGTTGAAAAATACTTTGAAATCTTTTTGATTCCATAACGAAAATTGTTTCACCTTTGACAACTAATGTCAACACATATTATGTCAACAGTCGGAATCAAATTAAGGGAACTTAGAGAAAAGTCGGGGCTTTCACTCCGAAAAGCAGCAGTACAAGTAGATATTGATGTTGCAGTTTTAAGCAAAATGGAAAGAGGAGAACGGAAATTCACGAAAGAATTAATTGTTAAACTTTCTGAGTTATACAATTTTAATCCTGAAAATTTAATAATAGATTTTCTAAGCGAAAAAGTTGTTTACGACTTGAAAGACGAAGAATTTGGATTGAAGGCATTAAAAGTGGCTGAACAAAAAATCAAGTACAACAAAGCAAATTAGACAATTATGGATATAAAGAATTTCACTGAAAAGCTCGGATTTACTGGTAATCTTTTTACTTATAGTAAAGAGTATAAACTTCATAATTATACAATCCGTATTGACCTGCAAAAAGGGAAAATATATTACAGAAAAGATGAAAAAACCACAGTAGAAAGGCAGGAAGACGGACAAATTCAATTAGGCGACCATACAACCTCAAATTTTTCAGCACCTGAAAGCCTTGTTGTACTTGAATGTGTTAACAGATTATTGGAAAAAGGATATGCTCCAAACGATATTCACCTTGAAAGAAAATGGAAAGTTGGACACGGTGCAAGTGGCGGAAAAGCTGACATTAATATTTACAACAAAAGTGACGGTAAAACACTTTTGATTATTGAATGTAAAACTTGGGGCGAAGAATTTGAGAAAGAGAAAAATAAAATGGAGGAACACGGTGGGCAGTTATTCACCTATCTGAATCAGGATAAAAATGCTCAATTCCTTGTTTTATATGCTTCAAAACTTGAAAACGATGAGTTTATATATGACAATTTAATAGTCCAAGTTAAAGACAGGAAAGAAGATTTAGAAAAGTCCTTAAAACAAATTGAAGAAGAAAATATTAAACTCTATCGAGATGCAAATAATAAATCAGAATTATTTGATGTATGGAAAGAATCATTTAACAAGTATTTTCATTTTAACGGCATTTTTGATTCCGATGCAAACGCATATTCTTTAGAGCTAAAAGCACTCAAAAAGAAGAATCTTAAAAAACTTGATGACGCAAAAGGTTTGTTCAACAAGTTTGCAGAAATATTAAGACACAACAATATTTCAGACAATGCAAATGCGTTCAATCGTGTTCTTTCCTTGTTTTTGTGCAAAATCGTTGACGAAGAAAAAAAGGACGAAGATGTTTTAGATTTTCAGGTAAAGGAAGATGAAGAATACGAACACATAATTGACCGTCTGCAAGCCTTGTATCAAAAGGGAATGGCAAAATTAAAAGAGGAAATTGTTTATTACTCAGAAGAAGATTTGCATAAAATAATAAAACTATATCCGAAGCAAACCCCTATTGAAAAGGTTGAAGCTATTTTTAGAGAATTAAAATACTATACAAACAATGAGTTTGCTTTTAAAGAAGTACACAACAAAAAATTATTTCAGCAAAACGCTCGTGTTTTGGTTGAAGTAATAAAGCTCATTCAAAATTATCAGTTTCGTTTTACAAGCAAACAACAAGTGCTTGGCGATTTTTTTGAATTAATGTTGAATCACGGTGTTAAACAATCGGAGGGGCAGTTTTTTACTCCAATTCCAATAGTACGATATATTATTTTATCACTTGGCTTTGAGAATATTATCAATGAAAAATTAGAAAAACAAGATACTGAATTTTTACCTAAGATTCTTGATTATGCTTGTGGTGCGGGGCATTTTTTAACTGAAAGTATTGAGGAATTGCAACAAGTATTAAAAGGAATTGATGAAACCCAATACAATCAAGAATTATCAAAAAAAATCATCGAATATAGAAAAGGCACAGAATGGGCTGCCGATTATATTTTTGGAATTGAAAAAGATTATCGCCTTGCCCGTACTTCTCAAATTGCTTGTTATATAAACGGAGACGGTGACGCAAACATCATTTTTGGCGATGGTCTGGAAGAACAAGACAGATTGAATTTAGAAAAAAAGAAATTTGATGTTGTAATTGCTAATCCGCCTTATTCGGTTAAAGCATTTCGAAATTATTTAAATGTTGGCAGAACGCATTACGATTTATTTGAATCCTTAACCGACAGGAGCAAAGAAATAGAAGTGCTTTTTATTGAACGGACGAAACAAGTTTTAGCAGAAAACGGATTAGCAGGAATTGTTTTGCCTTCTACCATTTTAACAAATACTGGACTTTACTCAAAAGCTCGTGAAATATTTTTGAAATATTTTGAGATAAAAGCAATAACGGAATTAGGTAGCAAAACCTTTATTGCGACAGGAACAACCACAGTGATTGT
>JAQVDG010000441.1 GCA_028698395.1 Weeksellaceae bacterium | reverse complement strand
TAACGGTAAATTGTATGAGTAGTGGCAGATTGCGTGGTACTTTCCTGTCAAACCGCTATGTAGTTTGAGCGGGCTACAAACCTTGATATTTGCTACATTGCCTGCCATTACTTATACAAAGTGTTGTGGCGTCGTTATTTCTTCCCATTCTCTGCTATTTTTTTAGCATAAAAATCTTCTAATGATTTTGCATTGTCAATAAATGCTTTCTCTATCAATTCTTCTTTTTTAATTACTTTATTCAATTCTGACAAGTCCTTTTCTGAATAATATTTATTGAGCAGTTCTTGTATTGTTTTGTCATTTAGATACTCTTTTAGAGAATTCCTACTAGATACTAAATGCGCTTTTTTCTCGAACAAACTTTCTATCAATTTATATGATTCTGGTAGTCTCTTTAAGTTATATAATGATTGAAAAATGTACCAGTTAAGGAAATTTTCATCTTTAGAATATTTATGTGAATTATTCTTTATTAATTTAATTGTTTCCTCATATTGTCCATTGTAGAAATGATATTGAACTTTTGAAACAAAAATATTTCTATTCTCAAGTTTGTTTTGAAAGACTAACTTTTGTAGCTGTTTATATAGGTCATAAAGTTCATTAAAATTGTTTGTCATGTAAGACAAGCTTGGATTTACAGGTTTTAATTGCATTCCACCAATTACAGATATTGCATTTCTCTCATAGTTTTCTAAGTCGTATGTATTTAGTTTATTTCTAATGTTTTCAAACAACAATATTTCTTCTGAGTGTAAATACATACCAAAATTAAACAGCCTATCAATTATCCTGTCTATCTTTTGAATATTATTGTATAGACTTTTTCCAATCGGTAAAAGGGCATGTTGTATTTCAGGATAGTAGAAATATGTTTCATTTAAACATTTATTTTGCAATCCAATTTCAATGTCTCTTCGATTTAATTTTTCTCCTCGAATTTGACTTTGATAGTCAGAAGGAGAATGATTATTCTTTCTAAAAACAGTATCAAATAAAGAAAATATTTCTGTATAAACTTGATATATTTCTAAATCCAGTTTCACTCTAATTCTTTTCTTTCTAGAATGTTCTGGGAAATATGAAAAAGCAAACCAAAATATTATAGCAGCAATTACTGAAAGGGATATTGGGTAAAGAAATTCCCAAAGAACACTTCTCTTGGGGTTTATAATTTTTTTCTCTAATTCTTCCAATTTAGATTTTTGTGCTTCAACAGATTTTGTTACTGACTCATTAGTTTTCTGAATCTCTGCTTTTAAACTGTCAATTGCTGATAAACTTTGTTTATGCTGATATTTGCCATTTTCTAGTATTGAATCAAGTTTTAGCTCAATAGTATTTTGAATTTGCTTATTCATCATCTTCTTTTCTTGTCCAGATAGAAAATGACTGAAGAAAATCATTATAATAATCGTAAATATGAATTTATGCATGTTCGTTCATTTTAATGCGCCACAACGGTGGCGGTATGAAAAGTTGCCGATTGCGGGCGATTTCCTATCCAGTTACACAAAGGTTGAAGCGGGCTACAACCCTTTAATAACCTACTGTCCCTGCAATTTTTTATACCGCGTGTTATGCTTTGTTTTTTTTATTGTGTCGATTCATATGATTGATTTATTATCTCCATTATATCATCAAGAGAATATTTTCCAGATTGTTCTTCTTTCGGTGAAATATGAAGTTGTCTTGTTATGTTACCATATCCATGAGTTTTTGGAATCGGTTTAGTAAGATTATTGTTGTCAATAATATCGTCATTTGTAGTCCTCAATAAAAGTCTTAAACAGTTGTTTTTGTTTTGAACTGCCATGTAAACAAAGTTGCGAGATGTTTTATAAATTATTTCAGCATTTGTTGTATAGCGTTCAATCTCAGAACTTAATTCCTTGATTTCAGTATCTAATCTGTTAAACAAGTCAACTAATTCAGCCGATGCACCTTGCAAATGTTGGTCAACTGTCCTCGCAATACGTGGTTCCCGTTCAATTTTTTCAATTGTCAGTCCTTTACTTTTCGTTGTAATAAGCTGTTCTGGTTCTTCTTCTCTTGAAATTACAAGTGTATCATTTTCGTAATACCTATATTTCCATAATTCAGCACCAAGCGATAATGCCAAACACTTATCATCAATGCTATATTCTTGTGCAAAACATAGAATTCGTGGATTTGAAAAATCTATCTCCCCGTTTAAATTCTTAATATTCTTTCGTGCTAATAATTCAAATGAGTCTGGATTTTGCTTAATCCATGTCATATACCGATTTGCTTGAACGAGTTGTCCTTTTTCTTTTGTTTTTTTATACTCAATTACAATTGGTCTATTACTTTCGTCAAGTCCTAGTGTTTCAATTCGTCCATGTTTATCTGTGATATGCTCGTCTTTAATAAACCGCACACCAAAAATCTCCTCAAGGTTCATATCAATCAGTTGATGTAATTCCAACTCATTATTGAATTCCTTTGTCTTGATTTGTTTCGCTTTCTTATTTTTTATCTCAAATAATGGCATGTTTCTGTTTTTTTAAAATAAAGCATAACTCGTTTATAATAACTAAAAAACTGTCACAATACATCTTATTTTGGATATATTGTAATGGTTTTTTCCTTCTTTATTTTTCAAAATTAAACATTTATTTTAATAAACAATGAAAAAAAATAAAAAATCCCCACCACGAAAATCAGTTTTGAGT
>JAQVDG010000440.1 GCA_028698395.1 Weeksellaceae bacterium | reverse complement strand
ATTATGGCAAATGGCGTGTTGTGGACTTTCTGGATTACCGTATGTGTGCCAAAAGCAATTTTATTGGGTGAAAAGGTGGTTTTTGGCAACTATTTATTCCTGCTCCTTGTCGAAATTGGATGGCTAATCTCAACTGTTATAGTTGCAGTGGTATTTTCACGATTCAGAAAAATTCTTTCCAATCCAAAGGTTGTGCCAATTATTTTTAAAATTTTTGCTCTGACATTTGTGTATTTCGCTGTTGATATGGTTTACCGAAGTATCAAGTTTTTCCTGACCTAGCAAAATAAAATCCAGTATTAATTCACAACAAACATCAGATACACCGAAATGTTGCGTCAAAATTTTCAAAAAATTTTAAATCATTTAATCTCAAAAAATACCATGGCAACATATGAAGATTTTTTAAAGTTAGACATTCGTGTCGGAAAAATTGTTGAAGCGGAAAATTTCCCAGAAGCGAAAAAAGCTTCTTATAAACTTAAAATTGATCTCGGCAAAGAAATTGGCATTAAAAAATCTTGCGCTCAATTGCCACAAAATTATAAAATTGAAGATTTGATAAATAAACAAATTTTGTGTGTAGTAAATTTTCCTCCTCGACAAATCGGTCCAGCAGTGTCCGAAGTTTTAACATTAGGCTTACCTGATGATAAACATGAGTGCATTTTAATAGTTCCCGACAAGAATGTCCCTCTTGGTGGACGCCTGTATTAAAAATTATGGAAAACTCTTTTCAACTACAAACCTGTCTAAGAATGGATAAGCAAGAAATTGGTGCAGTTCTAGCTTTGATGTTAAATTAAGACATTTATTTATTATTTTTTTAAAAATGAAACTAAACAAATACATTAAAAGTTGCTATCAATCTCTGCCAGTTCTTCGTGACTACGACAATCCATGGTATATCACAGAGCGTGCCAACAAAATTATTAGCAACATTATCATTAATCTTAATACTGACGATTATGTTATTAATGGGACTATTGCAATTCACAAAACTGCGGTTATTGAAAATGGAGTAGCAATCAAAGATAATGTCATTATTGAAAAAGAATGTTTTGTTGGTGCTGGTGCGTATCTGCGAGGCGGTGTTTATCTTGCAGAGGGTGTTACTGTTGGACCAGGTTGTGAAATTAAATCTAGTTTTATTTTTAAAAAATCAAGAATTGCTCATTTTAACTTTGTGGGAGATTCAATTATTGGTGAAGATGTGAACTTTGAAGCTGGTTCAATCATTGCCAATTATTTTAATGAAGTAGAAAAAGATATTGCGTTACTTATAGACAATGAAGTGGTCAAGACAGGTGTAAAAAAATTTGGCTGTATAGCTGGTGATCATTCTAGAATTGGAGCCAATGCCGTTCTTAACCCGGGTTCGGTGTTATCTCCAAGGAAAATAATTGGCAGACTTGAGCACTATGATCAATTCAAAGGGATGTCTTTGATTTAAACATCGTCTAACACACGAAATAAAAAATTAATTTTACAGTTTGATTTTTATGGAAAATTTTGAACAAACTTATCCCCCAGAAAAAATAGAAAGGCCACCTTTTTTATATCACGCTTCACCCAATAGAAACATTAAAAAATTTAAACCGCGTGCAAAAAATATTCGCAATCAAGAAGAAGGACCTGTTGTTTTTGCGACTCCAGACTTAGCACTAGCAACTGCCTTTTTAGTCAGTGGAACAAATGATAGCTGGACTCAGATTGGCAAAATAAATGGCGTTTCCTATATAGCAATTAGTGATAAAGAATATTTTACAAAATGCGACAAGGGTGGTTCTATCTATAAATTTTCAAGTGATAGCTTTACCTGTCATTCAGATAAGGGCATGGGAGAAAATGAATGGGTCAGCAATGATCCGGTAGTTCCCATTGAAAAAACCGATGTTAACTCAGCACTAGAAGCAATGATAGATAACGGCGTTCAAGTTTATTTTATAGATAAAAAGGATTTTAATGAACTTGTGCGTGCAGAAACAGACAAAGAAATAGTAGAAATATTTAAAAAAATTCAATCAGAAAATCAAAAAAGAAGAAGAAATGTTTTTCAGTTTGATAGCGAACACAAAAAATTATAATATTTTTTTATTTCAAATTCGCCACCGCTTCCCTGAATTTATCCCCCCGATCAAACTCGTTTTGAAAAAGTCCAAAGCTGGACGCACCTGGAGACAAAAGCACGATGTCTCCGTCTTCGGCCAATCTTTCCGCCAAAACCACCGCTTCTTCCATTGAAGACACCACTGAAAATTCTCTTTCCGGAACCGATTTTTTAATTTTTTCCAAAATTTTATCCGTTGCTTGACCCCTTAAAAAAATCACTTGTTTTGTCTTTTTTAGAATCACTTCCGCCAATTCAGAAACATCCAAATTCTTGTCCGCACCGCCAACAATAAGAACAATCGGTTCGGAAAAAGATTTAATTCCAGAGATAGCGCTTTCCGGAGTAGTGGCGGCTGTGTCGTTGTAGTATTTTACTTCCCCTATTTTTCTGACCAATTCCAAACGATGAGGTATTCCGGAAAAATTCAAAACGGCTTTTTTGATTGATTGAATGCCAATCCCCCAAAAATAGGTAGCTCCAATTGCCGCCATAATATTGCCAAAATTGTGTTCTCCGCGCAACCTTAAGTCGGAAACCGCCAAAATTTCTTGAATTTTTTCTCCATCAGAAACAAAAATTTTTCCATT
>JAQVDG010000439.1 GCA_028698395.1 Weeksellaceae bacterium | reverse complement strand
CAAATCAGCTTTGGAAGTCGTTATGACAAAAATTGGTGCCGGAGGAAAGTTCGACAAAGACAGCTACAAAGTTTCAGGAGGATTACACGGAGTAGGTGTTTCCTGTGTGAATGCACTTTCTGAAAGCTTGAAAGCCGAAGTCCACCGAGAAGGAAAGATATATATTCAAGAATACGAAAAAGGACACGCATTATATCCGGTAAAACAAGAAGGAGAAACCTCTGGCCGCGGAACAATCGTAACCTTTCATCCGGATAAAACCATTTTCAACGAAGTTTTATACAATTACAATACGCTGGCATCCCGAATGCGCGAATTGTCTTTTTTGAATAAAGGATTGACCATCGTCATAACTGATGAAAGAGTAAAAGACGAAAATGGAGAAACTCTTACCGAAACTTTCCGCTCCGAAGGAGGATTAAAAGAATTCGTTGAATTCATCGATGGAAACCGGGAGGCTTTAATGGAAGAAGTAATTTACATGGAAGGTTCTCGTGATGATATTCCGGTTGAAGTTGCCATGCGCTACAATACTTCTTACAATGAAAACTTACATTCGTATGTAAATAACATCAATACACACGAAGGTGGAACGCATTTAGCCGGATTCCGAAGAGCTTTGACTCGTACATTGAAAAAATATGCCGATGAAAACTTTAATTTAGCCAAAGAAAAAGTAGAAATCGTAGGAGACGACTTCCGTGAAGGCTTAACCGCCATTATTTCGGTAAAAGTAATGGAACCTCAATTCGAGGGACAAACCAAAACCAAATTAGGAAATTCTGAAGTAAGCGGAGCGGTAGATAAAATAGTAGGAGAAATGCTTTCCAATTATTTGGAAGAGCATCCCAACGAAGCTAAAGTTATTGTTGAAAAAGTAATTTTAGCCGCAAAAGCCAGACAAGCCGCCAAAAAAGCACGGGAAATGGTACAACGCAAAAACCCAATGGGTGGAAGCGGATTACCCGGAAAGTTGGCTGATTGCTCATCCAAAGATCCGGCAGAAAGCGAAATCTACTTAGTGGAAGGGGATTCTGCGGGTGGAACCGCTAAACAAGGTCGTGATCGCCATTTCCAAGCAATTCTACCTTTGAGAGGTAAAATATTGAACGTAGAAAAAGCAATGGCACACCGTGTATTTGAAAATGAAGAAATCCGAAATATTTACACTGCTTTAGGAGTTACAATCGGAACAGAAGAAGACAGTAAGGCATTGAATTTAGAGAAATTACGTTACCATAAAATCGTAATCATGACGGATGCTGATGTGGACGGAAGCCACATTGCTACCTTGATTCTGACTTTCTTCTTCCGTTATATGAAAGAACTAATCGAAAACGGATACATTTATATTGCCGCACCTCCTTTGTATTTAATCAAAAAGGGAAATCGCCAACAGTATGCTTGGGACGAAGCTGACCGAGAAAGAATTTTGTTAGAATGGTCTGCAGACGGAAGCGGAAAAGGTGTATCCATCCAACGATATAAAGGTTTAGGAGAAATGAATGCCGAACAACTCTGGGAAACTACTCTAAATCCTGAACACAGAACCTTCCGACAAGTAACCATTGATAACGCAGCAGAAGCCGACCGGGTTTTCTCTATGTTAATGGGCGATGACGTACCGCCACGGCGTGAGTTTATCGAGAAAAACGCAATTTATGCGAAAATTGATGTCTAATTGAAATCATTTAAATTTTATTTTTTTTAATAACTATCAAAATCCCTAAGTGAAAACTTGGGGATTTTTCACTTACAATCTTCTTAAACAATCTCTTTATATTCCGGTCATTCCATTGATGAATATATCAACGAAATTTACAATTTTTCCTAAAATCCGATTACCTGTTTCTTTAGATTTTAATATGCTTGGTCGTCCTTCTATCCGTAAAGCCAAAAGTTCTTTCCGCATTGGTTCTCGTTCAGAAAAAAGATAATTTTCAATTAATTTTTCCGTTTTTTCAGCATATAAATTTTCAGATTTAACTAATTCCTGAAGAGCTTTCTCTTGCTCGGTATTCCAAAATTTTTCAAATTCTTCCGGAATCGTATCTGTATCGTCAATATGGGGAAGGTTTTCCCGAATAAATTTCTCAATCAAATCTCTTTTACTTCGTAACGAAACTTCGGTATTTAAAAGGTTTGAAATTTCTTTTTGTGTAGTTTCCTTGTCTTTTTCACTGTGTTTGGATTGGAATTTAATCAGCAATTGAACTATATATGTAACATTAATTGTGTCTCGTCTTATCAATTCCAATTCGAAGTCTATATCATTGAGAATTGATGTTTTTTCGGATGAAGAATTTGGATTTAATCTCTCTTTTAAATCCATGTATTTACTGGTGTAATTCTCAAAAAGCTGTTTTTCCATTTCTAAATCATTCCAAGAAAACTCGGTATAATGGCTCATTTTTTTATGAAGGCGAATCAAAGCACGAAATGCTAAAATAAACTCTAATTTTTCCTCCTCAGTATATAAAAGATCAACCGCTTCCGTTTTCGGAACAATTTTCAATAATTTTTGAATGGATTGATTGAATTGTTCCACATACTTTTCATAAGGCTCCACAATAATTTCAGCAATAGCATCTTTATTACTAAACAAAGTGATAGCTTCATCGGTTTTATCTTTTAAATTCCGAAAACAGATAATGTTTCCTTGCGTTTTATTTTTGTCTAAAATACGATTCGTCCGACTAAAAG
>JAQVDG010000438.1 GCA_028698395.1 Weeksellaceae bacterium | reverse complement strand
AAAATAAACATAAATCAAAATATAAACAATAACCCATAAAACACGGGTAATATTAGAAGAAGCAAAACGGTCGAATTTCCGCCATTTTGGAACTCCTTTTTTGAATTTATCACCTACAACTGCTATTTCCTGGTCAATTTCATTGTAAACTTTTCGAGTTCTCCACATCATTCTGAAAGCATCTTTATCAAAAATAGGAGAATGCGGGTCCTTATCCGTATCAGCGAAAGCATGATGCAAACGGTGCATAACGCCATAAGCATAGGGACTTAAATAAGAAGAACCTTGTGTGATGAAAGAACCGATGTGGAATGTTTTTTCCCAGAACTTTGACATGGTAAACATTCCATGAGCAGCATAACGATGATGAAACATCGATTGGAAAAATAAGGAGGCGTACCAATGAAACACAAAAATACCTACTAAAATCAGGACAGAAATTTCCATATATTTTTAATTTGCAACAAATATAAAGGATAAAATCGTATTTCAATCTAACTCAAAACATACTCTTTTTGATTTTTATCTTTCAGTTACCTGAATATTCCACAAAATTGCGTGGCGTTTCAAAAAGTGTTATTTTCAATTGCAGTTTATCATCTAATTTAGTGCGTATTCGGTTCCATATTACCACCGAAATATTTTCCACAGTTGGATTTAACTGCTCAAATTCTTTTACTTCTAAATTCAGATTTTTATGATCCAAATAATCTTCAACTTCTTGCTTGATTATAGTTTTCAATATATCCAAATTCATCACAAAACCGGTTTCCGGATTGATTTCTCCTGTTATACTGACAATTAATTCATAATTATGACCATGATAAAAAGGATTAGAACATTTGCCAAAAAATATTCGATTTTTTTCGTCGCTCCATTCCTTTTTAAACAAACGATGGGCGGCATTAAAATGTGCTTTTCGGTTAATTGTTACTTGCATAGTCTAATTTTTCAAGATATTTTTCAAAAATAATCTTAAACCAAGCCGTATAATGCTCCGGATGATTTTGAATATCCTTTATTAATTCATCCATTGCCATCCATTTAATTGCTTGTACCTCTTCTTTATTGAAAAAAATTTCACCTTCATAAAACCCGGTAAACACCCGATCCAATTCGTGTTCAAAAAGCTGTTCACCCAATTGGGCTTTATAAATAAAATGAAATTTTTCTTCCAATTCACAATCAAAACCTAATTCTTCCTGTAAACGCCTGTGAGCCGCTTCTATGTAAGTTTCATTTTCTCTTGGATGACTACAACATGAATTTGTCCAAAGCGAAGGTGAATGGTATTTTTCATCTGCTCTTTGTTGCATCAGAAGTTCATTTTTAGAGTTAAATACAAATACCGAAAAAGCTCTATGCAATAAACCGGCAATATGAGCTTCCTGTTTTTCCATTAAACCCAAAGCTTTGTCATTTTCATCGATGAGTACTACAAATTCTTTCATTGTGCCAAAGGTATGAAAACAATCCTATACCGACTAAATCTAAATACAATTCAAACTCTCGAATGAATTGGCATATCGTTTGAAAATAATAGGAAGTTCATTTTGTTAAATTTCTTATTTTTATACTGAAATCCAACGAATTAAAACTGAACTAATCAAGTAAAAACAAAGAGCAGAAAACAGATATAAATTTTAACCGTCAATTTACTGACAGATTTACAGAAATTTTATGATAAATATAGACAACTTGTCATTGGAACAAATAATGGGAGAAGAAATTGAATTATTTCCTTTGATGGACGAGCGCGACGAAAAAAAGATAAAAAAACAACCTGTACCGGAAGAACTACCTATTTTATCTTTAAAAAATACAGTTTTATTTCCGGGCGTAGTTATTCCGATTACCGCCGGAAGAAATCGTTCTATAAAATTATTGGAAGATGCCCATCGGGAAAAAAACCTGATTGGTGTAGTTGCCCAAAAAAATGCGAAAATTGATATTCCCAACGCAAAAGATTTACATACCACCGGAACCGTTGCTAAAATCTTGAAAATGTTAAAAATGCCGGATGGAAATTATACGGTCATCCTACAAGGATTAAGACGTTTTCAGTGGACGAAAATCACTCAAACTGAACCTTATTTTAAGGCTGCCGTTCAATCTTTGGAAGATAAAAAACCGGCAACTAATAATAAAGAATACCAAGCAACCATTGATGCTGTCAGAGATACAGCTTTAGATATCATTGACATCAATCCGTCCATTCCGGCAGAAGCCGGGATGGCAATTAACAATATTGAAAGTTCTTCTTTTCTGATTAATTTCGTGAGTTCTAATTTGAATTTAAACATAAATGAAAAACAAAATTTACTTGAATTCGACAATCTGAAAGACCGGGCTATTGAAGTACTTCGTTTGATGGGAATTGAGCTTCAAAAATTAGAATTGAAAAATAATATTCAGTCCAAAGTTCGTCAAGATTTAGATCAACAGCAGAAAGAATATTTTTTGCATCAACAAATGCGAACCATTCAGGAAGAATTAGGCGGAGTTTCATACGAAACAGAAATAGAAGAAATGCGTCAACGTGCCAAATCTAAAAAATGGAATCAGCAAACCCAAGAGCATTTTGAAAAAGAATTAACTCGCTTAATGCGACTGAATCCGCAAATGCCGGAACACAGCATACAGCGCAATTACTTGGATTTTATGCTGACTTTACCTTGGCAGGATTATACACAGGATAATTTTGA
>JAQVDG010000437.1 GCA_028698395.1 Weeksellaceae bacterium | reverse complement strand
CAGCAATCGAGTTTCAACTTCGTAGGTCCTACCAATTCGAATTCGATGTGGATGAATCTGGTCATCCAAATTATGTAATTAGCGCAGGTTCGGCAATCGGAGGTATTCAGAATGTTGCTGCGCTCCATGCACTTAGCGATGCAACGATTAACGCTGCAGTCAAAATCGAGAATACATTATTTGGGTTAATCGAGAGCGACTATAGCAATAAACTTTATACCCGCGAAGAATTCAATTCATTGTCTGAGATGAAAGGTTCATTTTCGCAATTGCTTTCCAGGAAGCTTTCCAATGCCATTCCATTGGCTACCTTCGTTAAGGATCATGGACAACACTATGAGGTTCAACTCCGTATTGCCTACTCCCGTCAGGAAATGATTAATGAAGTGCAAAATGTTTTTCGAGAAATGATGCGCAATGAAAACAAAGCACTACGCCAGAAAATGGAGCGCATAACCGGAATCGACAAAGTGCTCTAGTTTGCTAATCAAATGGGCAGGTGCCTTGAAAACACCTGCCCTTCATTTATATTATACTCTATTACTCGTAGGCAGAACCAAGCCGATCTTTCAAGTTTAATCATAGTATAAACCCACAAAAAATATAATCATGGCACTCCGAAAATTCTTTTACAACCTTACAATAGCAGATATTGAACTGATTCAAAGAACAAATGGTTTTGCACGCAATATGCGAGTCAATCTGGGCATTTTTGTACTGCTAACAAGTGTTTTTGCTTTTTTTTCTGGTTATTATGCACTTACAATGATTTTTGGCTATTGGGATCCTATCTCAAATACACACATTGTTTCAATTAAAATGCAGGTAGTTTGCGTAGTTATTGCATTTTTCTACGCTTTAATGATTTTAATGATTGACAAAATGATCGTGGCCGACACCAATAAATGGATTATTTTATTACGCCTGCCACTTGCAATAATAATAGGCCTGGTCATTGCAGTGCCGCTCAAGCTTAAGATTATGGAAGATGAGATAACCAAAGAAATTTACAGAAAACAACTGGCTCCAAGGGCAGAACTCAATGAGGCCAAAGACAAGCTCTACCAACAATATGATGAAGATAAGCGTGAATTGGAGATGATGATCCGCTTTCACCAGATGAAAGCTGACGAAGCAAGGGAAATAAAAAATGCTGAACATGCCGGCCTTGAAGGCGAAAGTTTTTCCGGTAAGCCCGGGAGAGGTTTGCGCTATAGAATAGCTGCAGAGGAAGAATCAGAAAACCTTAAAAGAATCAAATTACTCAACAACCAAATCAACGAAAAAAAACTTGAATACGAAAACAGATTAAACGCTTTGCAACAAAATCTCGATCAAACAAGCATTGTCGAATCTCATGGCTTATGGGCACGCTATATGATGCTTGGTAATATCATTCATAACGACACAACTGGCAAGGCTAAAATGATGGTATGGGGAATCAGTCTCCTGTTTGTTATGTTCGAATTACTACCATCCATAATGAAACTTTTAGGCCGAAAGACAGAGTATGATATGCTACTTGATTATACACACAAACAATTCAAGAAAAAACTGGATTACTTTCTGGAAAACGAAAGCAAGAGTTTATTTACTGAAGATGAGGCGATTCATTTACCCAAGACGAGGTATGCAACGCCTCTAAAAAGTGGTAAGGCTTCGTGAATTTTTCTATGATTCTTGTCTCAAAAAGTTTTTTCCAAAATTGCGAAACGCTTCTCGAAAAAGTCTTGATCTTCCAACTGGTGTAAAGTTCATTAAAATAAAAGATTCATATCCTTTATCATAAAATGACTTTATACTCTCTTTTTCCAGAAAGTTTAAGTCACTAACATCTGTTAACTTGAACAAAAAATTTAATTTATCCTTGTTAATGAAATTTAGTATTTCTTCTCTAATTTCTACATCCAAATCATTTTTATTAAGCACAGCTCTAATCAATGCTATAATGTCACTCTTATTGTTTAAAATCTCCTCTTTTCCTGATTGATCTAAGCTGCTTTTATTCACAAGACTTTTGACAAAAGAAATTTTATGAGCATTCTCTTGAGAGGCCAAATAATTTAGCTCTTTAAATTCTTGATTGTCGTCAGATACATCCTGAAAATCCTTTTCAGTGGTTTTATCATTAGTCATTCTCAATACCTCAATAGAGTCATCACCTTCATCAATAGTGGATCCTTCGTCTGCTTCAAGTTCGGTATCAAAATCATTCCGTCTTTCGTCAACAGAACTAGTTGACATTACTTTTTTAGGCATAAGTTTTGATATGTTTTTCCTGAATTCTTCTTGAAAGAGAATTTCAATATCAGCAATGGACTTATCACCAATCTTATCCACGTTCTTTAAATAAAAAGTAGTTATAAAATCAAGTTTTTCCGGATCCTTGGGTGAGAAAGTAAAACCTTTTAACATCTTATCCAGTTCGCTTCTGAGGCTGGCAATTAATTCAACGTGTTGTCTATTCGGTTGCATGATGGATATTTTTATTACAAAATTCAATAAATCTATCAACGGAATAATCAGGAAATTCAACTGAGTGTTTGTTAACTATATTTAGACATCCCACAATTAATTCCTCACCCACTTTTTTGTTCTGCCAAGTATCAATTAATAAATCAATGAGCCGCTGCGCCTTAAAAAGTGAAAAAATAGATCTCTTATGCTGTCCAATTTGAATTTGTCCGGCAGTATTTTTGTTTAGCCAA
>JAQVDG010000436.1 GCA_028698395.1 Weeksellaceae bacterium | reverse complement strand
CTACAGAAACGATAGGCAGGATTAACCGCAAAAACATCATTACGAAACATGTTTATATCTTCGATGACATCACCTCCACAAAGAAAAATTGCTGATAAATTTTTTACAATATCGGAATAACTATATTGGGATTTTAATCCCCTGCTTTTTAACTCATTGTCAATCAGTTTAGTAAGTCCAAATTGATCAAAAAAATCTAAAGTTAAAAAAAGTCCACCAAAAGTTCCTGTTTTTTCATTTTTTAATTGTATCTTTGTACTCATGATTATTACTGTTTTTATTTTTCGTTCCAAAAATAAGTGAAAATCATGAAAGATTCAAGTCATTGTTAAAATGTTTATTAACAATGACTTATCTTTTATTAACAATAAAAATTGAAATTATTCTGCGGAATTAAGGGAAATACAGACAAAAAATGATAAAACAAATTCAAATTCTAAGTTTACTTTTTGCACTTTTATTTGTTGGTTGCAACAAAGATGATGACACTGGACCGACAACTGACAATCAAGCAAAAATCACTTCCCTTGACTGCGGTGGAACTACAATAAACGGTGTTTTATCAAGTAATACGGCTGAAATAATTCAAAATTCAACCATTGCCAACAAAGAAATTTTGATAAATTATTCAGGTGGTAACGGTGGAACTTATTCTACTATAAATATCTCTTCTACTGGAGTAACGGGTTTAACAGCGACTGCTACAAGTGGAAATATTTTAAATGGTAATGGAACATTAAAATTAAACTTGAACGGAACGCCAACTTCTTATGGCGATGCAAATTTCAATATTTCGTTTGGCGGTATCAACTGTAGTTTTGTTATTAAAGTGCAACAACAAACTATTGCTTCAACAATGACTCAAAATTATTTTTCTTCCTCAAGCAATGGAAATTTAGGATATTGGTTATACACACCGCAAAATCCAACAGCAAATATGCCTCTTATTATATATTTACACGGAGGTTCATTTAGAGGAACTGATTTGAGTTTATTAGTTGGTGGAAGTTTGCCAAAATTTCTTTATGACAGTTCTGTTACTAATGTTCCTGCCTATATCTTAATGCCACAATGTCCAACCGGAAAAGTATGGGAGCAAATAGGAGGTTCTATAATTGAAATGATAGACAATATAGTAGCAAGTAAATCAATAAATACATACAAAATTAGTTTAACAGGACATAGTCTTGGAGGTACAGGAACTTGGAAATTAGGAGCAACATACTCAAGCAAATTCAGTTGCATTGCACCATTAAGTGGAAGTGTTGTCGTAAGTACAGCTTCTCAGTACACAGGTTTACCAGTTTATGCTTTTGTAGGTTCTGACGACACAATTGTTGACCCAACTTCAAGTATCACCATTGTAACGTCAATCAATAGTTTAGGCGGAAATGCACAGATTAAAAATTATAACGGTGCTACACATTTTGATGTTCCCGACTTGACATATAAAGATAACTCTGTGAACATATTAAATTGGATGATTAGTAAAACAAAATAAAAAAACTGTCCTAATAAAAGGGGACACTTAAAATAACGAATAATGACAATTAAGGCAGAAAATATTTTAAAACTTAACGAAAGCGACTTGCGAGATTACAAGTTGCACCTTGCTTGTTACAATGGACACGAACAACCATTGAATGTTTATTTACAAGGTTGGGACAGGTGGGTTGGCTGGAATGAATGGCGTGGCAAAATAAACGACTTTAACAGACAATACATTTTCAGTTTGATTAAATTTTATCAGGAACCAAACAAATGGCTATTTGGCGGTATTTTTGAAGTTGTAAACAGACTTGATGACTGGGCGGATACTGAAGTTGGCTATGAACTTGAATTGGTTGACTTACATAAAGAGTTAATTGGACGACTTGTGATTGACTTTTGTCGCTATCAAGGTATGCGTGGACGTGCATTTTTACTTGAAAGCTATTACAAGGACTTTGTTGTATCTGAAATTCTTAAAAAGCCATTTGACGGTATTAACTTCCCTGGATACGAAAACATAAACATTGACTTCCCAGAATTAGAGACAGTTTACAAATATCAAAAGAACGATTGGAAAGGTGCATTGGAAAATGTAAAAGGCGTTTATGTAATTGCAGACAAATCAAACGGAAAAAAATATGTTGGTTCTGCATACGGTGACTTTGGTATTTGGTCAAGGTGGGCAGTTTACGTTGGGACTGGACACGGCTTTAATAACGAATTGACCAAAATAATTTCAGAAAACGGCATTGACTATGCAAGACAAAATTTCAGATTCAGTTTATTAGAATATCGTTCTATGCGAATTGACGACAACGTGATAATAAACAGAGAATCTTACTGGAAAGAAGTATTATTAACAAGGGGACAATTCGGCTACAACAAAAACTAAATGATGACTAACTTGAACATTGACGACAGAAAAGAAGCCCGAACGCCTAACAAGTGGTTTTGCGTCAGGCGGTTTAATTGCTTCGATTCAAGATTTTTAGTATATTTTAAAGTTGGTGCTTCGGTACAAAATTTATGTAAAATTCCGCCCATCGCCAATTTTCCAACCGTTATAGCCAACTTTAGTAAACTACAAAACCAAAGAGAATTAAAATGAGAAAGAGTAAAATGATTTGACTGACAATTTCTCTCTTTTTCTCGTTGTCATCTTTATTTTAATAATTCGTCTATTTATTATTCAAATTTCTTACAAACTTCCTAAAAAGATACAAA
>JAQVDG010000435.1 GCA_028698395.1 Weeksellaceae bacterium | reverse complement strand
AATACCCACCAAAACCAATACTGAAAGTACGGCACAAATAATCAGATACAATGTTGGAGATATCATTGATCACCTCCTTTCTTCTTTTTATCAAACATTTTCAGCATTCGGTGTGTAACACTAAAACCACCTACCACATTTACTGTGGCTGCTACAACTGCAAGACCTCCGAAAATTTGTCCTACGACAATACTTTGGTCTGCAAACAGTACCGACAAACCAACAGCTGTGATTGCTCCCAAAATGGTAATGCCCGACAAAGCATTCATTCCGGACATCAGTGGAGTGTGCAGCAAACTCGGCACATTTTTAATGATATAGTAACCAACCAGGGTGGCAACTACAAAAATTAAAATTAAATAAATTGGATTCATAAACTGTTAAAAAAAAAATAAAACCGACTATTTCAAAAACAAAACAGCCGGTTTTGTTTATAGATTAATAATAATTTAGTTATTCATTGCTTCAAGTGTACCGGCATGAACGACCTCATTTCCGAAAGTAACCAATGAAGAAGCAACAATCTCATCATTTCTGTCAATCACAATCTTACCATCTTTTATGATATTTTTCACAAAATTGTAGATGTTGTGAGAGAACATGTGAGTTGAGCTTGTTGGCACCAAGCCGGGAATATTTTTAATACCACAAATGGTTACACCATGTTTCATTTCAGTTTTTCCCGGAGGTGTAATTTCGCAGTTTCCACCTTGGTCAATAGAAATATCGATAATCACTGAACCATGTTTCATTCTTTTTACCATATCCTCAGTAACAAGCACAGGAGCAATTTTTCCGGGTACCAATGCGCTAAGGAAAACGATGTCCATTTCAGGTAAAATCTCGTTTAATTTTTCTCTCTCTTTGATAATCCATTCTTTTGGTAAGCTTTTAGCATATCCGCCTTCAGCAATAGCCAATTCTGCAGGTATTCCAAGGTCGTGAACTTTGGCTCCCAAGCTGGTTGCTTGTTCCACAGCAGCAGGTCTGATATCCACAGCGTGAGTGATAGCACCCAATCTTTTTGCCGTAGCCAAAGCTTGCAATCCGCCAACACCAACACCCACTACAAGAACTTTTGATGGTTGAATAACACCCACAGCAGTAAACATTTGAGGAACAAATTTTGGAAGTGCATTAGCGGCAATTAAAATACCTTTGTAGCCGGCACATGTACTCATGGAAGTTAAAGCATCCATGTTTTGGGCACGAGAAATACGCGGAACACCATCAAGAGTCAGGCCAATAACGCCGTTTTTTGCTAATCCACGAACCATATCGTGATTTACAGGCGATGCAGGGTGTAAAAATGTTACAATGTACTGTCCTGCATGCATCATATCAACCTCGTGAGTATTGAACTCTTCGTTGAATAATGGCTCTTTAACCTTGAGTATAAGGTCAGCTTTTTCAAAAACTTCTTTAGCTGAATCAACAATTGTTGCTCCTGCTTCTTGGTAAGCTTCATTGCTGAAAAAAGAACCAATGCCTGCGTTTTTTTCAACCAACACTGTGGCTCCTTCCGCAACAAACAATTTAACTGTTTCAGGAGTTGCAGAAACGCGTGCCTCTGAAGGCATAATCTCTCTTGGAATTCCGATAATCATATTGTTTAATATTATTAAGTTAAGTTATAAAGTTAAGTTTTCATCAAATTTTCGCCGATTTTTTCAGCAAATTTTTGAATCTGCAAAATTACATAAATTTTCGATACAAAATAATATATAATAAGACCAATTTTGATTTCGGGTTTCGGATTTCGGATTTATATTCTTAACATTCAATTATTTAGCATTTCTTATTTCTAATTTTTTCTTCTTTTTTGTAAATAAAAAAATGGGGGGGCAGATAAAACTTTCCTTATAGGTTATTTCATCACCCCACTCGATAACATGAACCTCTTTAGATATGGAGTGTTAATTACGAATTACGAATTACGACTTTTTTTTATTTTTTCTTCTTTTGGAAATAAAAATAAAAGGGGGGCAGACAAGGCTTTCCTATTTGGTTATTTTATCACCCCACTCTGGAATTTTTGCCTTGTGGATAATTTGTGTATTGTAAACCTTGATTATCACTGAAATAAAAACACGATGCCATGGTCAGAATGATATAAAACAACAGATAATTCAATTCTAAATTCTACCTTCTAAATTCTAAATTTAAAGATTCCGAAATCCGAAATCCGAAATCATTTTATTGTTTAATCAATTCATCAAACTGTTCCGCTGTGAGGTATTCCAACTGCAATGCAGATTCCTTTAGGGTCAGGTTGTTGGCGTGGGCGTGCTGGGCAATTTTTGCGGCTTTGTCGTAGCCAATGTGAGGTGACAAGGCGGTGACCAGCATCAAAGAGTTTTGCAAATGGGTTTCGATTTGAGACAGATTGGGCACAATCCCTGCAACACAACGGGTATTAAAACATTCGATGGCATCGGTCAACAAGCGGATGCTGTCAATCATATTCTTGACAATCAGCGGCATAAAGGCATTGAGCTGAAGATGTCCCTGCATCGCGCCGGTCGTGATGGCAGTATCATTGCCGATCACCTGGCAACATACCATCGTCAACGCTTCACATTGGGTGGGATTCACCTTGCCGGGCATAATCGAAGAGCCGGGTTCGTTGGCGGGCAGATTCAACTCCCCGATGCCGCAGCGCGGACCGGAAGCCAACAGACGAATATCATTCGCCATCTTCATCAGTGCTACAGCCAATCGCT
>JAQVDG010000434.1 GCA_028698395.1 Weeksellaceae bacterium | reverse complement strand
TGGAAAAAAATAAAATCATGGCAAGATTTTTTAGACAATGAAGAAGCAAGAAATAAATTCTTGGAGATGTTAGGTAATACAGAAAAAGAATCAATGTTGCAGTTGCATGCAAAAATGAAAAGACGATTGATTGATATTTTGAAATTCCCTTCAACAATCAGAATTCCAGATAATGTTCGTTTTATTGGGGCAATCAACGTTGATGAAACAACACATTATTTTTCTCCAAAAATTCTTGATCGAATCCATGTAGTAAAATTTGATAATCCTTTGCTTTTTGAAGAACAAGTAAACGATTGGTTTGAACACAGAGAAAATGAAATGGATTTAAAACCCGTTTATGTTCAACCAAAATTACTCTCAAAGAGGAAAGAATTTCCGACAGTAAATAACGCAGAACTTTCCGAAATAACACAAAAACTAAAAGAGATAAATCAAAAGTTTTTGCTTCCATTGAATATTGATTTTGGTATTCGTTCAATCAGGCAATCACTCAATTATGCGGAAATTAATAGAACAACATACGATTACGGGGACGTGTTTGATATTTCATTAAACACAGTTATTCTCCAAAAGATTTTTCCAAGATTCATATTTGACGGAAGCGAAACAGCTAAAAACGGTGAAACGAAAATTAAAGTAGTTGAGGGACTTCAAAAATTTCTCTCAAACGAATTCGATGATTTCTATTACAATTATGAATCTGATGAAACTGAAATAGGAAAATCAAGCAGCGAATATCTAGAAGAAATGATTAAGCAAGCAAATAGAAACAATTCACAATTTAATTTCTTTGCGTAATGCCAGAATTTGAAGTCCTTCTAATTTCAATTGATTGGGAAAGTCCTGACAGAGTTCGGAATATTATTTCCTCAAAGAAATTTATAAAGGCATCGGCAATTAATGGTAATAATTATGAATATGACATTGTTCTTTACAACAAAGAAGATGAATTATACTTTCAGTTTGCCATTAAAACCAAACATACACCGTTTCTCAAAACAAATGAAGGAAACTGGAATCACAACAGTCGACTTCACAACATACAAGATGATTTATGGATTATCAAGGGAGATTGGAGAACTGGGCAAAGAGGAATAAGCTACCATCATTGCCCATCAATTAACACAATCGGTAAAATTGAAATTGGAATTTCAACGAATCTTCAACAGATTCAAAAGTTCGTCACTATTGACATTAACAGCAACATTGATGATTTTGATTTTGTCCAATTGAAAAATGATTTTGAAGGAGAACTTTGGAACCTAATTACTTCAAATAAATCAAATGTAAGTTCAGACAAGATTGAAATTCAGTATTGTGATAAAATTTTCCGCTATCCAGAAAATCAATCAATCATTGAATTCATAAAAGCATTTGACCACATTTCAAAAAATCCCAAACGAGAACTTTCACACACAAAAGAACTTCGAAAGATAGAAAAAGTAATTCCTATTGCAGAAACATATCGCAAACTATCAACTGCTGGAACTGCAACACTCTTACCTTCAAAAGCAGCTGTAGAAAATCATGACATTTATGAAAACAGATTTGTTTGTTTCATGCTCCATAGTATTCACTTAATTGTTTCTAAAAATATTAAATATACTTCGTTGCAAATTGGAAGATTGAAAAATGAGATTGAAACTCTTAGCAAAAAGATAGCAGTACTTCAAGACCCTGACCCGAAAGTAAATCCAGAAAAGATTAAGGATGAACTTCTAGCACAAGAAGAATTTCTTATTGAATGGAAAAAACAGTGGGATAACAGAAAAACAAACTTCGTCAATAACCATAACAACACTGCTGATAGTTTTAACGAACTTATATTTCAAATTTCAGGTGTGAGATATTTTAATGGAAAACCAACATTTTGGGGCAACAAACTTAATGGAAACGATACGGGATGGAGTGCTCTTAAATTTGAAACCGACCCTGATTATTTATTTGAAGATGGGAAGGAAATAACAATTAAATTTTTTGCTGCTTACAAAAAGCAAGCAATAAATGTTGGAGGAAACCAAAGAAACAAATATTCTGTCTGGGCAATACGACAAGGAAGCTTTGAATATGTAAGTTCCTTTCAAGATAAAATCATCCAAAGACAGAGAACTAATTATACGACACTTCAAAATAATAACTGGCGACAATTCTCTATCCTTTCTGCATCTGACAGAAACAGATTTATTCAGGAAAGAAATAATCAGGTTCAAACACTAAGCAAGAAAATTGAGAAGATTAATTTTCAGATTAAAAACATTGGCAAGTTTAATGAGGAGCAGTCACATCTTCAACCAATGCTTGAGCAAAGATTGAAGACAAGTTTTTTCAGAAATATTAAATGGAAGAACTTTCATGGATTCAAACCTTCAATGACTTTTATTCAAAACATTGTTTATCGAAATGCACTTCGCTACTATAAAGAGGTTTTAAAATCAGAAGGAATAGACATAGAAATTTTTGACCTTTATGAAAATGTTGCATCATTTGGAATAAGAGAAATGCCTCAGGTTTATGAGTTGTGGTGTTTAGTTACTCAAATAAAAGTGTTGGAGGAAAGTTTTCACTTTGCTCATATTTCAAAAGACCTTTCAGCCCTTTTAAAATCCATTGACCCAAATAAGCAAACAATCACCGAAAACTCTAAAATTAGTTTCAATAATAATTTGGCTGGCAGACGAGTTACACTTCACTATCAGAAAAGCATCGCTGAAAACAAAAGACCTGAT
>JAQVDG010000433.1 GCA_028698395.1 Weeksellaceae bacterium | reverse complement strand
AAGCAGTTGTCGCTTTTCTTTTTGCTTATTGGATAGTTAAAATCCCTTTCAATAACCTCCTTATTATTAGCGCAGTAGGAGGTGCTGTGCTTGCTTATTTAATTGGGTTGAGTACAGTGGTTGATGGAATATTTAGACTATTACCTTTTGGAGTTGGAGAAGCTTACAGTGATTATGCAAATGAATTTACAGAAAAAAGCATTTTGGGTGATATTGTAAAAGTTTTAACTGTAATTGCTATACTCTTGTTTAATAAAAAAGTAGAAGAAAAAGATGATTTATTTGCTTATTTCCGGAATATCTATCTTTTTGGAGTAATTATTTATTTTTTCTTTGGAGAAGGAATTTTTGCAGCCCGGCTTCCGGGATTTTTCACAGTTTATATTATTTTCGTAGTACCGAGAATGGTCAAAGCACTGAGTGATACACCTTTGTTTAAGAATTTTGTTTATATTATGTTTACGGTTTATACGCTTGCTTTGTATATTAATTTTTACAACGTTTGGGGTGATAAATCCGGATTTGGGCGTTATACTACAGTTTTTAATGATCGTGCAGTTTATGGTTTTTTTCAAAAATATTAAATAAAAAGTTAAATTGAATCCTATAATATCCATAGTTACACCTTGTTATAATTCTGAAAAATTTATAGTAGAAACTATTCAATCAGTTTTAAATCAAACTTTTCAGAATTGGGAATGGTGGATAATAGATGATGCTTCTAAGGATGATTCAGTGAAAATCATTGAAACTTTCACAGACGAAAGAATTCACTTGGTAGCATTAAATGAGAATGTTGGGGCAGCCGAAGCTCGAAATATTGGAATTCGGAGAGCAAAAGGTCGTTTTTTAACATTTATTGATAGCGATGATCTTTGGTTACCTCATTTTTTGGAAACAACTTATCAGTTTTTAATTCAAAATAAAGAAGAATTGGCTTATGCAGGCTACAAACGTTTTGATGAAGAACTAAACCCTTTATTGTCCGATTTTTCAGCTGAGGATCATATTGATTATCGGCGGATTTTATACAATTGCCCGATTCCAATGTTAACTGCCATGTACGATACACAACGAATCGGAAAAATAGAAATACCGGAAGTAGATATGCGTGAAGATTATGCGATGTGGATTGAAATTTTAAGAAAAATTCCGGAAGCAAGAGCAATTCCGGAAATATTAGCAATTTACAGAATTCGGAAATCCTCTTATTCACGCAATAAAATCGTGATATTAAAAAAACAATTTGCCGTTTATTATAAATTTTTAAACCTATCTTTGCTCCAATCTTTTTACTATACCTTTCATTGGGTGTTAAACGGATTGAAGAAATATGAAAAACTTAAACCTAAACCAACTGACTGATTTCTTAGGAATTTCGGACTTGTATGTGTCCGTAATGTTGTCTTTCATTATTTCTTTTCTGTTAACTTTTATAACTATTCCTAAAATTATTCGGGTTTCCTATCGAAAACAATTGATGGATATTCCAGGAAGCCGAAGTTCACATATTCGTAAAGTTCCTCGTTTGGGAGGAGTCGCAATTTATTTTGCAATTTTAGTTGTGACCAGTATTTTTTGTTCTGAAATGCTGTTTGAAACTACTTATTTTGTTGCTGCATTGGTCTTTTTATTTTTTATAGGATTAATGGACGATTTACTCATAGTTGCACCCAGAAAAAAGTTAATTACACAACTCATTAGTGCTGCCATGATTGTTATTGGAGCCAATGTTCGGATTGAAAGTTTTTTTGGACTGTTTGGTATTTATGAACTTCCGTACTTAATAAGTGTAGCTGTTAGTATATTCACGATTATTGTTATTATAAATTCTTACAATTTAATTGATGGAATAGACGGTTTGGCAAGTGGTGTTGGTATTTTAATATCGCTTAGTTTTGTATTTATTTTTTTCCGGCTTTTTGATTATTCAATGGGTTATTTGGCAATTGCAATAATGGCTTCTTTATTAGCATTTCTTTATTTTAATTTATCAAATCACTATAAAATTTTCATGGGCGATACCGGTTCCATGGTAGTAGGCTATCTGATTGCTTTTATGGCAATTAAATTCCTGAATTTATCTTCCATGTCTTGGGTGATGATTAAAAGTGGTCCGGTAGTGGCAATTGCGATTTTAATTGTTCCCTTAGTGGATACGTTGAGTGTTTTTATTATTCGGATTTTACAAGGAAAATCACCTTTCACAGCAGATCAAAATCATATTCACCATCGTTTGATACGTTTAGGATTCACTCATGTTCAAACGACTCTTCTTATTTGTGCCGCCAATGCTCTGATTATAGGTTTTGCTTATTCTATACGAAATCTAAATCTTAATTTAATGTTTATTTTAGTTGTTTTGGTAGCTTTGAGCTTGTCGTTTTTACCGTTATTGATAGGTGAGAGGTTGAAAAAGAAAAAAGCACTAAAAAAAGCTGTAGCTGACTTTAGTGAAAAGTAGTATATTTGCCCACTGAAAAATAGTTTTATTTTGAGAAAAAACCTGACTTATTTTATTTTACCGTTATTGTTTTTAGGGTTGATGACTTCTTGTATTCCGTTGAAAGACATCAAGTACATTCAGCCGGACGAAAATTTAAAACTGAATGAGCATGGAATGATTGAATTCAATCGCCCAGAATATCATTTACAAATCAATGATTATATCAATATCCGGGTTTCTCACCGAAAAGGAGTGGAGTTAGATGAATTAAAAGACTTTACCACAACAACA
>JAQVDG010000432.1 GCA_028698395.1 Weeksellaceae bacterium | reverse complement strand
AACTTCAAGTCCTCAATCAATTAAAAAATTTCCAACACCAGAAGAACTTCGCAAACGCTATGAAAAAGGATTTGGATTCTCCTTAGAAAGCGAAAAAGCAACGCCTCTTCTTATTCAATATTCTGGTGGAGAAGCATCGAGGCGCTATTATCAGGATGCTGCTATAAGGGCAGTGCTTGAGAAAATTGCTCAAGGTAAGAACCGAGCTTTGCTTTATCTTGCTACTGGTTCAGGAAAAACTTTTATCGCAGTTCATCTATTGAAAAAGATTGCAGATGCAGGACAACTACGCCGTGCTTTATTTATTTGCGATCGTGATGAGCTTCGTAGTCAAGCGTTAAATGCTTTTCAAAATGTCTTTGGGTCTGATGCTGCAGAGGTGACTACCTCAAATCCTCAAAAGAATGCTCGCATATTTATTGCTACATATCAAACTCTCAATGTATCAGGAGAAAGCGAAGATGCTAAATTTTTTATTGAAAACTATTCGGAGAATTATTTCAGTCATATCATCATTGATGAATGCCATAGAAGTGCCTGGGGTAAATGGAGTATTATACTTAAAAGAAACCCTGATGCTATTCAGATAGGTCTTACAGCTACTCCACGTTATTGGGAGGGTGGTAATGAAGTAGAACGAAAAGAAGACGAAGAGATAACTGCGAACAATATAAAATACTTCGGTGATCCAGTTTACGAGTATGATATGGCTCAGGGCATTGAAGATGGTTATCTTCCTGCTTGTGAAATTATAAAGCGTGATATCAATCTTGACTTAACTGGAATAACTAAAGACGAAATTAGAGCTCTTGGTGCGAAAGACGCAATTACGGGACAGCCAATTCCTTCAGATGAAACACGCGAAATCTATGAAGCAAAATCTTTTGAGGACATCATTCAATTACCAGATAGAGTTAAAGCTATGTGCAGAGACCTTTTTGATATGCTAATTGAAACAGGCGGACCTAATCAGAAAACAATTATCTTTTGTACACGAGAAACACATGCAGATGCAGTAGCGGCAGAGATGAACAATTTGTATGCTCATTGGTGTGCTGAAAATGCTCAAAATCCTTTACAACCATACTCTTTTAAATGTACTGCATCTGTTCAGGGCAATCAATATATTGCTGATTTACGAGGCTCAGAAAGGAGCCATTTTATCGCAACCACTGTTGATTTAATATCAACTGGTGTTGATGTTCCGATTTTACGAAATGTTGTATTTTTTAAATATGTTAATTCTCCAATTGCTTTTCATCAGATGCTCGGAAGAGGATCAAGAATTCATCTTCCCACAAATAAATTGATGTTTAGAGTCTATGATTATACAAACGCTATGAGGCTTTTGGGTGATACTTTTGCAGTAAAGTCCAATCCTACAAAAGAATCAAATGAGCCATCAGAGGAACAAAAGGAAAAAATAATTCGCGTAGAAGGATTCGATGTTCATATAAATTCTGCAGGAGAATATATTGTTACAAAAATAGGAGATAAAATAAGAATGGTAACTGTCGAGGAATATGCACAAATTATGGCATCATCACTTAAAGAAAAAGTTAAAACAATTGAGGATTTACGAGATTTTTGGATCGAACCAGAGAAACGCAAAGAACTTATTGATTCTCTGCCGGATGATGGAAGAGGATTAAGTTTGTTAAGAGAGCTTAAAGAACAGAAAGATTATGATATTTTTGATTTACTCGCAGAAATTGGATTTGGTATTGCGCCTAAAAGCAGAAAGGAAAGAGTATTTTCATTTCAATATAAAAATAAAGAATGGCTTAACAGCTTTCCTCAAAAAACAAGAGATGTCCTAATAATACTTGCAAATCAGTTCGAGAAAGGCGGTATTGATGAATTAGAGAATGCACATATTTTCAAGATTCCTGATGTTGTTAGAAAGGGAGGACTTGAAGCATTAAAAATTTTTGGAAATTCCCAGGATGTCATTTTAGAAACTAAAAGAAAGTTGCTTACTGCATGAATCATCAAGCACAGCACACAAATGGTCCAAATTCTGAAATTATAGATTTTATGGTCTCGAACGCTATTTATCCTTATTATAGTAAAAATGGAAAAGTTTTTTTAGGGTGCTCAAAGAAAGGATTATTAACACCTGAAAGGAAAAACGAAATTATTCAACAGTTGAACATCAAAACATTAAAAGAATGCGAAGAATTAAGGGAGAAAATTAAAAAAGAGGTATCACAACGTAGAGTAAATCGTCCTATAAAGGAATGGATAGAAGAGGAAAGACCGAGAGAGATGTTTGTGCGATACGGTGCAGAGAATTTGCCATTATCTAAACTTTTTGCAATAATTTTAAGAACGGGCAAAGAAGGCATGAGTGCCGAGGAAATAGCAAAGGTTTTACTTAATCAGTTTGGTTCACTCAGAGCAATAGATTCAGCACCAATATCTGAATTATGTAAAATTGAAGGGGTGGGTTTTGCAAAGGCAGTACATATTAAAGCAGCACTGGAATTAGGTAAAAGGTTTTTAAAAGAAAAGGCCATTACAAGAAAAAAGATAAAGAAGCCAGATGACATAATTGACTATGTTTCTGAATATTATGCTCCTTACTTAAGGGATAAAGAAAAAGAATTTTTTAATGTAATTCTCCTGGATATTAAAAATAAACCAATTGATAACATTGAGATAAGCAAGGGTAGTCTTAATTCAACTGTTGTTGATCCAAAAGAAATTGTTAAATCTGCATCATTAAAGTCCGCATC
>JAQVDG010000431.1 GCA_028698395.1 Weeksellaceae bacterium | reverse complement strand
GGAACAAACTGAATTTTAGACGCTTACGCACAAAGTGGAAAAACCTACGCAAAGCGGAGCGTAGTTATAATGAAAAGTATGCTTAACGATAATGAATATAAAAATCCTAAACCAGAAAATAACGGTACGGCTAAATTACTGAATACCAATCAGCAATATACCGAAAGAGATTTGGATTTTAAAGACTCAAAAAGCAAAGGTTTCCTCAAAGAAATCAAATTTGAGTCCATACACATTATGCGGATTAGTTTACTGATTTCGGAAGAAACAAAGATTCCGTTTATGGCAAAAGAACCTAAGGTTATTTTATTTTTCAGCCTTCAGGGAGACTCATTGCTGAATACCAATTATATCAAAAATTTACACTTGAAAGCCGGGACACATAACATCATTTATTCAGCTGCTTCACCGGGAAACATAACGTGTACACCGGGAAAATATGAAGTATTTTACATCAGCATGTCGCCCGAAATGTTCAAAATTTATTTTCCGAGAAATGAAGAGATTTTTGAGCAATTCAACACACAAATGAGTCAGGAAAACTTCTCATTACTTCGAAAAGAGCACGGCGTATTGAATCATCGTATAATCAAAGTAGTAGAAGATATTTGCCACTCCGAAAGTCAGCAATCCATCAAACAAATTTACACCATAGCCAAAGTAATTGAGTTGCTTTCTATTCAGTTAAACGAATTATGTACCATTTGCAATCCTTTGCCATCAGTGAGACCCGAAGATGTTGAAAAAATGTATGAAGTAAAAAACTTCATTCTTAATCATCTATATGAAAATCACACCTTGAGCGAGCTGGCTCAAATCGTTGGCACAAATGAGTACACACTAAAAAAAGAATTTAAAGAACTCTTCAGAACAACTGTTTTCGGTTTTTGGAGTGATGCCAAAATGGACAATGCACAAAAATTATTGGCAGAAACCAATACAGACATCAAAGAAATATCTGAAATCATAGGTTATAAAAATCCTCAACATTTCAGCACTGCTTTTAAACGAAAATTCGGGTTAACTCCCAGTCAATTCAGAAAAAACAGAGAATAATTTTAATAAAAATAAATACTATACAATGAAAAAATTACTATATATACTGAATTTAAGTCTGTTAACACTACCGCTGTTACAGCTAAACGCCCAAAACTTTGACTATAAAATCCAAGGAAAAGTACTTAATGAATCGGCAGAAGGAATAAACGGAGCAAACATCGAACTTTTAGAAGATGCTTCAATTTCGGTTCTAACCGACTCAAATGGGAATTTTGAAATCAATGTTCCTTCTAAAAATACCGATTTGAAAATATCAAAAGACGATTTTTTTGACCAACAAATTCATGTGAATTTTTCTGGAAATGAAAATCGCATAACCTATGTAACGCTGACTTTATACAATTCGTCGGTTGAATTAGAAGGAATAACCATCAGTGATAATCCGAGTTTAGTTACCAACTCCAAACACAGCATACAACGTCAACTTGATTTAATTCCGGGTGGAGTTAAATTAGTTGATTTGGCAAGTTTGCGAACGCAACCGTCTAAAACTTTAAAAGATGCCATCGGCAGTCAACCGGGCGTAATCATTCAAGAGTTTTTTGGTGGAAATGACCAACCAAGATTAAACATCCGAGGTTCGGGAATTCAAAGCAATCCACAAGCAAGAGGTGTAATGCTTTTACAAGATGGTATTCCGATTAACCAAACCGATGGTTCCTATATCATTGGCGTAATTGAACCACAAGCGGCACACTTGGTTGAGATTTTTAAAGGTTCAAATGCTTTAAAATACGGAAGCTCTACATTAGGTGGAGCAATTAATTTCATCACCAAAAACGGCTATAATTCCTCGCCTTTGTCTATAAAGGTAGAAGCCGGAAGTTTTGAATCATTCAATGCCACAGCCTCATCAGGATTTGTCAGCGGACGAAATGACGGCTTTTTTTCTGTTTCTTATAATACCAGCGATGGTTTCAGAGATTACAATTCATCCGAACGATACAATGCATTAATGAATATCGGACGGCGATTTACCGATAATTTTGAATCGCGCTTATTGGTAAATTATACCCATCTTGCTTTTGATGTTGCCGGTCCTTTGACAAAAGCACAATATTTAGAAAACCCAAAACAAGTAAACGGTCAGATGACACCACTAAACATCGGCCCTAATGTGATTTTGGACAAACCGCGAAGAGCAGCTCAAATATTGAGAATGGCGAATAAATCAGTGTATAAAATCAATTCAAATAATTCATTTCGCAGCACACTTTATTATCAATATACCGATGATGAATTTGTTTTCCCGATTGCAGAAGGTGTACGAAGTCTTTTAAGCAATGACGGCGGTTTGAATTTGGTTTATGAAAATCAATCTGAAAAAAACAATTTAATCGTTGGGGCAAACTTTCAATTTGGTTCTACAAATGCCGGATATTACATCAATAAAAATGGGGAAAAGGCTAATCTTTTTTCAAGAACTAAACTAAATGCAGCCAAACAAATGGTGTACATCAATAATATTTACTCGATTACACCTCAATTAAAAATCAATGCAGCTCTCCAAATGAGTTGGGATTCCAGAAAAATAGAAGCAGCTGATGACGATCCGGTTAATCGTCCGGTTTTTAACCGAATGAACGGGCAAATCACCACAATAAACGGAGGTCCACTTCAAACCGAAAAATTCAATTATACCGGATTTAATCCTAAAATCGGATTAACTTATTCTCTTTTTG
>JAQVDG010000430.1 GCA_028698395.1 Weeksellaceae bacterium | reverse complement strand
GCACATACACTCGACCGTTATAGGCAACCCCTGAACACCACCGCACATTCAAGCACATTTGTTTTTTCCAACCGCACAACTCCAACGCTCAAAAAACCCAAAGAGCTTAAATTTTCCCTACGCTCCGACCAACATTACTTCGACAACAAATCGTATGACTGACTTGGCGGAAACAACATATTCAAAGCATTTGGCTTTATCTTAAATATCGGACCTTTCTCGACAACTTTTCCAACTGGAGTTCGCTTTATCAAATGGTCAAGCGTAATAATTCCTTGCTCTAATAAAATATCAAACTGCGACACTATCGGCTTTTTGGTATGTTCGACCGATTTGTAAATGAAATGTTCTTTGCTGTCAATTATCAAAGTATCCGTTGCAACCCAAAATGTTTCGCTGTGCTTTTCAAGTAAACGTTTGTGTAAAGTTTCTAAACCCCAAACAACGAAATCGCCAACCGTAGCTTTGTCTGAATTTTCGATAAGCTGACGAACATCGCTATCTAATTTCAACTTCAAACCTTGTGAACTACGAACGATTGCTGATACAGTGCAATACAGCTTAAAATCATCGCCACGATTATATCCAAATTCATTCAAAATTTCGGCTGAACTTTTAAATTTACTGGCTGACCAATCGGGAACTTGTGCAAATAGGTTTTTCCGATTTCCTTTTTTATCTCGAAAAGATTTTAGCTCAATGCCTTTGTAGTCGGGCTGTTTAGATGAGTTGATATTAATTCCTAAAAGTGTTTCCAGTGTACGTCCAATAGCTGTGTCCGCTTGTAACATTGCGGGAATTGCTCCTCTTTCGGCAATTTTTCTCAACATCAACAATAATTCATCAGCCACCTCTCTCGACAAAGAACTAATTTCATTGACCAATTCTTTCAAAGGATTGTTGGCTAAACCGTTAATCAATCTTTCAAAATCAAGTTGCGTAACATTAACCACATACAAGGCATTATCGTAGGAAATTATTCCCAAAATATCATTTGCTTTAGCATAACTTCCTAAACCTTTGAACCAAATTCTTGGGTCGCCTTTCTTCGTATTCGGTCGGTATAAAGAAGCAACAGATTGTATCAAACCATCAGAACTAATCAAATATGAATTGACTTGTACTTTACTTTCTTGACCTTGATTTTGAAGTTCGTAATCGTGGACATTTTTGTCTTTCAAATATGCCCGAACAGAACCCGTAGCATCCATAATTGACTTACCAAGCCCTGTTTCTGTTGGTTCGATTAATGTCACTTCAACAGATTTTTCTGTCAGTAGTTTTAATCGTTCTATCTCTACTTTGGTTAATTGCCTCATTCAATATTTTTTAAAATTTCTAACGCTACGGCTCTCGCCATTAAAGGCGGAACAGCATTACCAACCAAAGTAAATTGGGGTACTTCAAATTTTCTTTTATTGCCACCAGTCGAGCGTTTCCCTTGAAAAACAAAACTATCATCAAACGATTGTAAACGAGCCATTTCACGAACGGTTAAAGCTCTCGGACTTGCATAATGAATATAATCATCAGCAATCGTCATAATGGTTGAACTCTGACCGTCAGCCTTTAAAACATTGTAATTTCTTTTTTCAGAACTCAAACCGATTTTTTTTAATTTTTCTTTGGCTTCATCATAATTACCAGTATTCAAAATCACACTCAAACGTTTTACAACATCTTCGTTTTGCTTGCTGGTTTTATGGTTTTGCAACGGAGCGACAAGGTGTGTCAATCCATTTTCCAATTCTTCAAAATTGCGAACATAAAATGGATTTTTAGCATTTGTAAACCGTCCGTTTAACCTACCTTTTCTCGACCATTCAGCATAGGTCAATCCCTTTTTTGTGTCGGGCTTACCATCAATAGAACGCTTTTTCAATAAGCCTTTCATTTGCTCGGTTGTTCCATTGTATTTTGCTTTTAAATCAATGGTTTCGTAATTGTATTTTTCATCATCATTTCCCACAAAATCCAAGTCATACAAGGCTTCAAAAACCGTAACTTTCTCATTTGGAGCAACAGTAGCAGGAACGTTTTTTATCAACTTTTGGTCTTTACGACAACCGATAAACAAAACTCTTTCTCGATTTTGCGGAACACCATAATCAGAAGCTAAAGCCACAAAAGGTTGGTCTATATTATACAAGCGAATATGAGCCAAAATCTCGTTTAATTCATTTTCAACATTCTGTTTTTTTGCTATTTCATTCAATCCTTGTACACACTCGTCAAACGAATAATTGTAGATTTCCAAAGCCAAAATAATATCCGCAATTTCACTCTTGAACGCAGTGGATGGATTTAATTTTTGAAAAGCATTATGTACTTCTTCGATAATATTATTTGGCTCAATTGATACCAAAAAATCGTCAAACTTTGGAGCAAAAAAATCATTATCTAAATCACTATGATTTTTCTCTTGAATAACTTTTTTGCGGATATACGCCAATTCTTTTGTTCGTTTCAACAAATTAAAACCGTGGCGAATAGTCGCAAAATTTATATCCGTTTTACTGGTTTTGTAATCTGCAATTTTTGGAGCAAGTCCACGAAATTTATTTTCAATATTTTGAATATAACTTTCCCGAATAGTATCTAATTCTCTGTCAATTGCTTTTTCAAAATTCAACCTTTGTAAATAACAATCAAGAATAAATAGGTTTTCAGAGTTTACCTTTTTAAGGTTGGCAACAAAATGAATTAGCTGATGAAACTCTTTCAAGTCAATGATTGAGCGAATTT
>JAQVDG010000429.1 GCA_028698395.1 Weeksellaceae bacterium | reverse complement strand
CGGTTCACTGTATTTTTTACCATATTCCAATTCAATCATAGAAGCAGCAGCCGAAATGGCTTCTTGTGATAAATTCACACTATCCGTACGCATATAAGTAATGAATCCAGATTCATACAATTGCTGTGCAATACGCATAGTTCTGGAAACCGGATAACCTAATTTCAAGGAAGCCTCTTGCTGTAAAGTTGAGGTTGTAAAAGGAGCTGAAGGCGTTCTTTTTGCCGGTTTTTTCTGTAAATCTTTAACTTTAAATTCCGAACCAATACAAGATTCAATAAATGATTTTGCTTCTTCGTAAGTTTTAAATTCTTTGGATAAGACTGCTTTAAATGATTTTTTCTCTTTTGTTCCAAATTGAGCTGTGAATTTATAACTGGAAACCGGTTTAAAATCCTGAATTTCCTTTTCCCGCTCTACAATCAAACGAACTGCTACCGACTGAACTCGCCCTGCCGACAAACCCGGTTTGATTTTTTTCCATAAAATTGGTGAAACTTCAAATCCGACCAAACGATCCAAAACCCGTCTTGCTTGCTGGGCATCAACTAAATTCTTATCGATTTTTCTTGGGTTTTCAATGGCTTTTTGAATGGCTTTTTTTGTAATTTCATTAAATACAATCCGGTGAGTTTCTTTTTTTTCTAATCCCAACACATTGTACAAATGCCAGGCAATCGCTTCTCCTTCGCGATCCTCATCCGAAGCTAACCAAACTGTTTCTGCTTTTTTGGTTAAATCTTTTAATTTTTTAACTACTTCTTTTTTATCGGTCGAAACTTCATAAACAGGTTTGAAATTATTTTCAATATCTATTCCCATTCCTTTTTTGGGTAAATCGGATATGTGTCCAAAACTGGATTCCACTTTAAAGTCCTCTCCCAAATAGTTTTGAATGGTTTTGGCTTTCGCTGGTGATTCTACTATTACTAAGTGCTTAGGCATCTGCAATTTTTTTGCAAAAGTAGAAACATTTTTTGAATGCTACCAAAAAGTGTTAATTAACGCCTATTTCATCTATCTCATCGGAGTCGATTCCAACCAGGTGTTTGTACATCATATAAATAGTAACCAAAACAAGCGGATAAGTTACTGCGCGCCCAACAAGGCATAAAAAATATCCCAATACTCCTATTAAAGAAGCAACAAATAAAAGTTTGAAAACTGAAAACCAATTTTTATTCACAACTGAAATACTCGCTTTGAACGCATCTACTCCACTCATCCCTTGAAATAATACAAATGGACAAGCCAAACAAGCTGCAACCCAAATATAAATTCCGGGAAGAATAAAAAATAAAGTTGCAATTTTGGAAACAACATAATAAATAAGTGCTAAAGTCATCAACCGGCTCCAATATTCAGGTTTAAATCCTTGAAATAAAGAATTTATATTTGCATAACCTTTTGAATCAACTTCACGGCAAACAAATAAAAATCCGGCAGCCAGTGGAAAAGTTAATAACATTACAAAATCAGTCAAAAGTTTAGAACTCAAAAAAGAAACTGAATTATCTATATAAAAGCTCTTCATACGTTCAAAAATATAATTTATATCGCTTGAACCCTGAAGTTCTTCTACTAATTGTTGACTCAAAACATTCATTCCCGTTATTGTTTCTATCATAAATCCTACTAATCCGGAAAAAATAGAATAAATAAGAATGGTTAAAACGCCTAATCCAAGTGTTCGTGTGAACAAGTTCCATGATTCATTAAATACTGTGCTAAAGCTAAGCTCCCGTTTCATTCCTAAATTATTTTGCTCATTTCTGTACATAAGTAGTAAATAAACTTCAAAAGTAACAAAAAGTTAAAAAAACACAAACTTTAAATTTTATCTGCCATTGTGTCAGTAGATTTTGTATTTTTGCTAATTATTCAATTTTTAAGAAATGCAATTACCTGTTAAAGAAATAAACGAATCCCGTCAAGGCGAGTCAATGATTTTAGAAGGAAAAAAAGAAAATTCCAAAAAGTTATTCATTGAAAGCTACGGGTGTCAGATGAATTTTTCAGATTCTGAAATTGTTGCTTCCATCTTAGCTGACAATGGTTACAACACAACAAATGTAATGGAAGAAGCTGATTTGATTTTGGTCAATACTTGTGCTATTCGTGCAAAAGCAGAAGATACTGTCCGAAAAAGATTAGCTGAATTCAATGCTTTGAAAAAGAAAAATCCGGCAATGAAAGTGGGTGTTTTAGGTTGTATGGCAGAGCGATTAAAAACCAAATTATTAGAAGAAGAAAAAATTGTTGATTTGGTCGCCGGTCCTGACGCTTATCGGGATTTGCCCAAATTATTGGAAGATGTAGAGGATGGTCGCCAAGCAATTAATGTGATTTTATCCAAAGATGAAACTTATGCTGATTTAAATCCGGTTCGTTTAGGTGGAAATGGCGTAACCGCATTTGTTACCATCACACGAGGTTGTGATAATATGTGTACGTTTTGTGTGGTTCCGTTTACGCGCGGACGAGAAAGAAGTCGTGATCCGGAATCCATCATTCTTGAATGTAAAAACCTTTGGGAAAATGGTTACAAAGAAGTTACACTTTTAGGGCAAAACGTGGATTCTTATTTATGGTACGGCGGTGGACTAAAAAAAGATTTTAAAAATGCAGCAGATGACCTAAAAGAAAATGCTGTCGATTTCTCTCAATTATTAGATCGAGTTGCACAAACAATTCCAGGAATGCGGATTCGTTTCTCCACTTCCAACCCGCAAGATATGCACGAAAGTGT
>JAQVDG010000428.1 GCA_028698395.1 Weeksellaceae bacterium | reverse complement strand
CCGGGAAAACAATTCTGCTAAAATACACGCCAAAGGTCAATTTGGTTCATCGTTGAGCTTTCTTTGTGCTCAGATTTTTCAACAATCCGGAAATCCGCTTTTGTTGATTTTGGATGACAAAGAAGAAGCTCTTTATTTACTGAATGAATTAGAAAATTTATATTCCAAGGAAGAAATTCTCTTTTTACCGGCATCTTATCGGCGTGCTTATGAAATTGAGGAAACCAACAACGCTAATGTAGTCTTGCGAACAGAAGTACTCAACACATTAAACGGAGCTAAAAAACCAAGGATTATTCTTACTTATTCGGAAGGACTTTTTGAAAAAGTGGTTACTCGAAAATCACTGAATAAAAATACACTTAAAGTTAGTGTTGGCGATACTTTAGGAACTGATTTTTTTAATGAGATTTTATTGTCTTACGAATTTCATCGTGTGGATTTTGTTTCTGAACCGGGTGAGTTTTCTATTCGCGGCGGCATCATCGACGTATTTTCTTATTCGGAAGAACAAGCTTTTCGGATTTCCTTATTTGGTGATGAAGTTGAATCCATCCGGAAATTTGATGTAGATTCACAATTATCGGTAGAAAAAGTAAAAAGCTTCACCTTAATTCCCAATTTGGAAAATAAATTCACAGCAGATTCCCGCGAGAGTTTTTTTGATTATATTTCCGATAAAACCATAGTCGTTGCAAAGAACATAAACATCATTCAATCTGCGATTTATCGAAATTTTAATTTGGCAAAATCGGCTTTTGAGAAATTATCAAAAAACCTTAAACACAGCGAACCCAATGCTTTGTTTTTAGATGAAAATGAATTCAAAACCGAATTAGCTAAATTTTCGGTCTTGGAATTTTCATTAGTGCCATTTTTTGACGATTCAATTTCATTGGAATTGAATCAAAAACCACAGATTTCATTCAATAAAAAATTTGATTTATTGGCAGATGAATTTATTCAAAAAAGCCGGGAATCTTATATAAATTATTTGTTTTGTTCCGGTGAAAAACAAGCTCAGCGTTTTCAAACAATTTTTGAAGATATTTCCAAAAAAGTAGATTTCATTCCGATTATTGGAGCTATTTATCAGGGATTTACCGATGAAGATTTAAAAATAAATTGTTTTACCGATCATCAAATTTTTGAACGTTACCACAAGTACAATACACGCGGTTCTTTCGGGAAAAAAGAAGCTATTACACTCAAAGAATTGACTTCTCTTCAGGTCGGTGATTATGTAACACACATTGACCATGGAGTCGGAAAGTTTGCCGGATTAGTCAAAATGGATGTTCAGGGAAGTCAGCAAGAAGCGATTAAATTGATTTACCAAAACAATGATTTGCTGTATGTTAGCATTCACTCACTTCATAAAATAGCAAAATTTACCGGAAAAGACGGAACCGAACCGAAAGTCAATAAATTAGGTTCTCCTGCTTGGCGAAATTTGAAAAATAAAACCAAATCCAAAGTCAAAGAAATTGCTTTTGATTTGATTAAATTATACGCAAAACGCCGTTCACAAAAAGGATTTCAGTTTGAACCCGACGGCTATTTGCAACATGAATTGGAAGCTTCTTTTATTTACGAAGATACTCCCGACCAATTAAAAGCGACACAAGATGTGAAAGCTGACATGGAAAGTGAACGTTCTATGGATCGTTTGATTTGTGGCGATGTAGGATTCGGAAAAACAGAAGTCGCGATTCGTGCAGCTTTTAAAGCCGCTGTAAACGGAAAACAAACTGCTATTTTAGTTCCGACTACGGTTCTGGCATTTCAGCATTTTCAAACATTCAGCGAACGATTAAAAGAAATGCCGGTAACAGTGGCTTATTTGAATCGGTTTAAATCAGCTAAACAGAAAAAAGAAATTTTAGAAAAATTAGCCGAAGGAAAAATTGACATCCTCATCGGAACGCATCAATTAGTAAATAAAGATGTGAAATACAAAGATTTAGGCTTATTAATTGTCGATGAAGAACATAAATTCGGAGTAAGTGTCAAAGAAAAATTAAAAACTTTACGTTCTAATATTGATACATTAACTTTGACCGCAACACCCATTCCGCGGACTTTACAATTTTCATTGATGGCAGCCCGGGATTTATCGGTGATTAAAACGCCACCTCCTAACCGACAACCAATTGATACACATTTAATCGGATTCAATGAAGAACAAATTCGGGATGCTGTTTTTTATGAATTGCAACGAAGTGGACAAATATTTTTCATTCATAATCGAATTGAAACATTAAAAGACATTGCCGGAATGTTACAACGTTTGATTCCGGATGCACGAATTGCAATTGGTCACGGACAAATGAAAGGTGCCGATTTGGAAAAAGTAATTTTGGGGTTCATGGAAGGACATTATGATATTTTAGTCTCGACTACCATTGTAGAAAACGGAATTGATGTGCCCAATGCTAATACAATTTTAATCAGTGATGCCCAGAATTTCGGTTTGGCAGATTTGCACCAAATGCGAGGAAGAGTGGGACGAAGTAACCGAAAAGCATTTTGTTATTTGATTTCTCCTCCGGTTTCAACTTTGACCAATGAAGCCCGAAAACGTTTGCAAGCCATTGAACAATTTTCTGATTTAGGTTCCGGATTCAATATTGCCATGAAAGATTTGGAAATTCGAGGAGCCGGAAATTTATTGGGTGCCGAACAATCCGGATTTATGGCAGAAATCGGATTCGATACTTATCAGAAAATTTTAAATGAAGCCATAGATGA
>JAQVDG010000427.1 GCA_028698395.1 Weeksellaceae bacterium | reverse complement strand
GTTTCCTTTACCTCAGGCGGTTACAATGTGTGGTCAATTCTGTTTTCCGTTGTAGCTTTGATTTTAAGTGTGATTTACTTTGTTCAAATTATCAAAGACACCAAAGGGATTCAACGAAATTCAAAAATATGGTTTACGGGCGGTTTATTTTTTGCTGTTTTTTCATCTGTTGGCGTATTGGCACTAAGTTATATGATGCTGAATAAACATATTTATCAGGATATTTACTTAGCAGCCCAATATTTTTATTTGCATTTTCAATACAATGGTTTTTTTATTTTTTCTTGTATCGGATTATTACTTCATTCTTTAAGAAAAATAGGAGTGGAGATTACCGTCAAACAAAACAAAACTATATTTGATTTACTATTTATCGGCTGTCTTGTTGGTTATGGTTTATCCATCTTATGGGCAAAACTCCCATTATGGTTTTTTATAATTTTAATCGTAGCAACTCTATTACAAACTTGGGGTGCTATAAAGCTATATGCACTTATCAAAAATAACCACGTAAAAATAAAAGCAGCTTGGACACCTTTACAACGTTTTGTGCTGTTTTATTTGGGAATAGCATTTACGGCTAAAATCTTATTGCAATTGGGTTCAAACATTCCGGCAGTAAGTCAATTTGCTTTTGGATTTAGAAATATTGTCATCGCTTATCTGCACTTGATTTTATTGATGATTATCTCTGTCTTTTTAGTGAATCAAATCATTACTCAATCCTATTTCAAACAAAATAAAATCGCATTTTTCGGACTGAAATTATTCTTACTCGGTATATTTTTAAATGAATTAGTTTTAGGTTTAATGGGAGTTTTCTCCATAAAGTATGTTGCAATCCCTTATGCACACGAATCTTTGGTAATTATTTCCGTTCTTATTTTCATAGCTGTATTGCTTATTTTATTAAATTTAAAATACACCAAAACACTAAAATAATTTTATTCAAAACAAGCTCTCTTATCATAAATTATTGTACTTTTGTCAGGTAAAATTTTGTGTGAATTCACTTCAATTTGTATAAGCTCAAAATAAGGTTGAGTGTTTCTACAACAGACCGTTAATCTGTTACTACAACTGAAGTGTATGTAATTTTTTCATACACTCTTCTTGTACATATTGAATTTAAAAGAAAGAAGAAAAAAACATGAATAAACGAATTTTTATTCAAAAAAAATCTCAGTTTGACATTCATTCCCGTAAAGTCACAAAAGAATTACAAAATCTTGTTAACGGAATATCGTGCAAGGTTTTTGTTATTTATGACCTTTTCAATATCACTGAAAATCAACTGCAAGAAACTCTTTTTCAGATTTTTGCTAATCCGGTAACTGATATAGTTTATCAAGATTTCGAAGAAATATTAACGAAGTTCGGGTTTGAAGCGTCAAGCTTTGCAGTCGAACCTCTTCCGGGACAATACGACCAACGTGCCGATTCTGCTGACCAATGTTTACAGCTTGTTGGAGTTGTAGAAACCAAAGTGAAATCAGGATATTTGTATCTATTTGAAGATATTTCTAAATCCGATTTAGGAAAAGTCAAAAAATACCTTATTAACCCAATCGAATGTCGTGAAAAAAATCTGAATGAACTCATTCTGAATGAATCAACCGATGTGAAACCGGTTCCAATTGTGGATAAATTCATTGATTTTGATTCAAACCAATTAGAAAACCTTCATAAACAATTTGGATTTTCAATGGGGTTAGATGATTTAGAGTTTATTCAAAAACACTTTCAATCCTTACATAGAAATCCGACTGAAACTGAGCTGAAAGTCTTGGATACTTATTGGTCGGATCATTGCCGTCATACTACATTTGAAACAGAAATTACCGAAATAAAATTTGAAAATCAATTTAAAGAAACTTTACAAAGAACCTTTGATTATTATCTGAAATTACGGTCAGAATTAAATAGTACAAAGCCCATCCGGATGATGGATTTGGCGACTATTATGGGAAAATACCTGAGTAAATCAGGTAAAATCAATAATATTGATATTTCGGAAGAAATCAACGCCTGTTCCATTGTCGTTCCGATTGATGTGGATGGCGAAGAGGAAGAGTGGTTGTTACAATTCAAGAACGAAACCCATAATCATCCAACTGAAGTTGAACCTTTTGGTGGTGCTTCAACTTGTGTGGGCGGTGCAATACGCGACCCTTTGTCCGGACGTGCTTACGTTTTCCAAGCGATGCGCATAACAGGTTCAGCCAATCCATTGGAAAAAATCGAAGATACAATTCCCGGAAAGTTACCACAACGAAAAATCACCAAAGAAGCAGCGAACGGATACAGTTCTTACGGAAATCAAATTGGTTTGGCAACAACCTTTGTCAAAGAAATTTATGATGAAGGTTACAAAGCCAAACGCATGGAAGTTGGATTTGTAGCCGGAGCAGTAAAAAAAGATTGGGTCAGAAGAGAAGAACCATGTGAAGGTGATAAAGTTATTTTGCTTGGTGGCCGAACCGGACGTGACGGTGTAGGTGGTGCAACAGGTTCGTCTAAAACCCATGACGGACAAAAATTAGAAGAATTAAGCTCAGAAGTACAAAAAGGAAATGCAATTGTAGAAAGAAAAATTCAACGATTATTCCGAAATAAAGAAGTGCTCGCACTCATAAAAAAATGCAATGATTTTGGAGCGGGTGGAGTTTCGGTAGCAATCGGAGAGATTGCACAAAGTGTTACTATTCAATTGGATAATATTCCGCTGAAATACACCGGACTAAATGGAACAGA
>JAQVDG010000426.1 GCA_028698395.1 Weeksellaceae bacterium | reverse complement strand
CTTTGGATGGTCTCACTTACCTTGCTCTTTCATGATGCAAAATGTTGTTTTTATGACATTTACAGCTATTATTAAGAACTTTTATACCACTCTTATGTTGAAATTATCTCAAAAAGATAACTTCCAACGAGCATTTGCCTTGACAGCAACATCGCGTCTCAAAAGGTTTATTTTTCGCATAATTCAAGTTCCTTTTAAATGGGTTTACGGGGGTAAGCAATGGATACTTCAGCTATTCACGACTCGTCCTTATTACATTTTGCAAACCTGACAACTATCTTTTGCTGAAAAACTAATACCTCATTCGTTTGGGTGGGGGAAGTTGTATCCTTTTTGCTGAAAATTAGGCTTTATTATTGTAATTTTGTTAAAAATTGTCTAAAAATAGATGAAAAGCCATTACAAAAAATTTTTGACATATCAAAATTTTTTAGCTGCGGAATTTGGGTTATCTATCGTTTAGGTTTCTTTTTATTGTGGCTAACGTTTTGCGTGTATGTGCAGTAGCGGATTAGGAGCACTAAACTGTCAATACACCGCAAAAGTTGATGCGAGGTAGAATGTTCAATTAACCACGTCCCCCGCCATTGAGCCAAACGCCTGTTATGGCTTCGTTTTTTTTTATTTGTATCTGTTCGTTAAGTTGTAAAACAGTCCAATTGTGTAATAATATGGATAAAGTTCATTCGGAGTTTCTTTAATTTTAAGTATTGTCGGAAAGTCGCTTGATACTCTTAATCCAAATTTGTGTCCGTGTCCTTTACTGTCAAGTGCGGTAAAAACAATTTCACCTATAAACCCAAATTTGAAATAATTTGTTGGCAAAGCTTCTCCGCTTGCGTCCAAGTTGTCTGGATTGTCAAGTTTTTGCATTACTGGCGTTGCAGCATAAACTCCCGCATTAAATTCAAACGCTCTGTATAAATTGTTTTTAACAGTGTGGTATTTTAAAGGACTTCTAAAACCAAATTGAATTGGTATTTGCAAATATCCTGTATTAAGTCTTAGGTTTGAGCCAATACTGTCTGTCAGATTAGCGTTTCTACTTAAAATATTAATACCTGTTTTTAGTGTACAAATACCGCTACTTTCTTTGTCTTTAAACAACCAACCATAATTGAAACTTGCGTCAATTGTCGGTAGATAGTTGTTTTTCTGAAAATTATACTGTCCGTTTGAAGTGTTAAAAACCGTATGATTGGTATTAACACGAGTTCCACCTGCTGAAAGTCCAATTTCATAGAAATTTTTGAAGTTCAACAATGGGTCAGTCGGTAAATTTTCTTGGGCTGTCACGTTGAAAGCTGTCAAAGAAAGTCCGAAAATAATTGTCCAAGTTTTGTTTTTCTTTTTCATATTCTGTTGTTTTTAAAATGAGCCATAACGTTTTGGCGCTTGGCGCAGTGGCGGATTACGGAGCACAAAACTGTCAATACACCACAAAAGTTGATGCGAGGTAGAATGTTCATTTAACCACGTCACCCGCCATTGAGCCAAACGCCTGTTGGCAGTAGTATTTATTTTAGAATGGCAAGTCATCATCATTCTTCTGTTCTAAGTCTTGTGAGGTCAGTTCGATAAAATCGTCTTTCCATTCTGATTTTGTATATACTCTTAATTTTCCGTCTTCGCTAAATATTTCCTTTTTGACTTTAAGTGTAAATCTCTTTTTTTGTCTAGAGTCAGTATTTGTATATTCATAATAATTGTCGTCCCCAAATAGAAAGTCTAAATCAATTATTTTATAACCACGTGCCGATAACCATTCTGTTAGTTCATCTTTTGATATAAAGTAAACCCGGTAATTCACATTTAGTAGTTGTCGTATTTCTTCCATTGCTGGATGATTACTTAATAAAATGTCCTGTATTGCACTATCCCTATCTTTTCTTTCTTCTGTCAAGAATGAAACCAGTTGGTTAAGTGTTTTAGCTGTTCCTTCTATACCCTTCAGTAAATTAATCTCTTTAATTCTAGGTTGTTCTGCCAAAAATCGTTGGAATAATCCTGCCCATTGGTCTTTGAGGTATTGTATAATGTCAAGTGAAGTTTCAAAACTATGAATGTTGTTATTATTTGGCAGGTTTTCTAAAAACTCTATAAACTCATAGATTTTTATGTTGTCTGCAAACCTGTATTTTGTTTCCTTATTTTTCTTGTTTAATAAATATGTCTGATATTCAGCGTTCACATTTTTATCAATGAAAATATAGACTTGTTTATTAAGTTCTAGTGCTGTTCTAAACTCCATTTGAGAAATAGACAAATTGTTATGTTGACTTTCACTTCCAAATCGTCCACCAACAATAGAAACTAGAATGTCAATGTTTGAAATTTCCTTATAACAATATTCTTCTAATTTGTCGTCTTTGCCATAGGGAATATTTCCTAATTCATTTAGAACAGGTTCGTAACCTAACTCTTTAATAAATCGGTCTAGGTCAGACCTTACTTGCCGAAGGTCGTAAAATGTCGAACTAATGAAAATTCTTGGTTTTGCCATATCTTATTATATATGTATGTTTTGTTATTTAAAGTTGCTGCTAACGTTTTGGCGCTTGGCGCAGTGGCGGATTTCGGAGCACAAAACTGTCAACACACCACAAAAGTTGATGCGAGGTAGAATGTTCAATTAACCACGTCACCCGCCATTGAGCCAAACGCCTGTTAGCACCAGTGCATTTAATTGTTCTATTCGATTTATGAGTTGTCATATTTGTCTTACGTTGACCGCCTTAAGTGTTTCTTTATTTTTCTTCTTGTCAAACGAAG
>JAQVDG010000425.1 GCA_028698395.1 Weeksellaceae bacterium | reverse complement strand
TACTTTGAATCTCGGGTCGGTTGGCAAAGGAATATTTCCTCTATCGTCAATATTTTGATAAGCCCGGGCATACGATAAACTCAACCATGAATCCACTCCTTGCACAAACTGTCCGAACAATCTGAAATCCAATCCATAACCATACCCTTCCGAGTTATTATCAGCCGTATAACGAATGCGAACATTATCCACAAAATACGGATTTAGATGATTGAAAAGTTTATAATAAGCTTCGGTTGTCATTTTGAAAAGTCGGTTCCACATTTTGAACTCATAATCATGTCCTAAGATAAAATGAATGGATTGTTGTGATTTTACATTTTTATTTAAATTCCCCTCCAAATCGCGCACTTCCCGATAAAAAGGCGGTTGGTAGTAAATTCCTGAATTAAATCGGAAAGTCATTTCAGATTCCCAATCCGGTTTTAGTGCAATTTGAACTCTTGGTGAAATATTAAATTCTTCGTTAAAATCCCAATATGTCGCCCGAACACCTCCGTTGATTAAAACTTTGGTATTATTCCAGAAAAAACGTTTTGTGTATTGAGCAAAAGCAGTATAACGATTTGATTTTAAATTATTTTTAGCATGAATACTGTATTTCAACAATAAATCGCCTTCGTCCAATTCACCCGGATTATAAGGATTTGGCAATGAAAAACTTGTAGAATCAATGTATTGCCATTCACTTAATAAATCCCGAATATCTTCATTTTGGAATTTAATTCCCCATTCAATATCATTATTACTATCAAACTTATAACGTCCTCTGTGCTGAATTCCAACAACTAAAGCATCAAAATTATTTCGTGCATGGTCAATTTGTCCACCAATATCATACGTTGAAATTGCATTTCCATCACCATCTAATTCGCTGATTAAATAAGCACCATAAATATCAAAATATTCTTTTTCTTTAGAATGAAATCCAAAGGCATCTACAACTAAATCCAATTTTGAATTGGGTTTATGATGAAGTGTTAAAGAAGCTGTTTCGGTTTCAAACCGGTCTTCTTCCCGTCCGTCATAAAAAACTTTTAAACTCATAGGCGCATCCAAAGAACCAAATTTTGTTTCTCTGTCTTTTGGAATCATATTGAATTTACTATCCGTTCGAGCACCTAAAAACGAAATTTCCCATTTGGAATTGAATTTATAATTCAAAAAAGCCTGAATATCATAATACACCGGATTTAAATCCGAATTGGTGTCCAATGTATTTAGAACTAAATTCCGATTTTGATAGCGCCCGCCTACAATAGCTGAAAATTTACGGTCTTTTGAAGCGGTTCCCAAAGTTAAACTTCCTCCCATCAAGCTCGCTTCTAAAGTAGCTTCAAAAGCTTTAGGTCTTTTATAAATAATATCAAGCATACTGGACATTTTATCGCCATATTTGGCTTCCCATCCACCGGCTGAAAAATTTACTGCTTCGGTCATTGTCGGATTTATAAATCCCAATCCTTCTTGTTCTCCGGAACGAATTAACTGCGGTTTATAAATTTCAATTCCGTTAACATAAATTAGATTTTCATCAAAATTTCCACCGCGAACCCGGTATTGTGAAGTCAATTCAGAACCAACACTTACCATGGGTAAACTTCCCAGCATTTCGGAAACACCGCCGGTTAAACCAATATTGGTTTCCATATCTTTCGGATCAAAGGAAAGACTATTTAAAGGTTTTTCCCGTGTAGAAAAAATCACAGCCTCACCCAATACAACACTATTGGTTTCCGGCACTAACATGACATGAATGTTTTTCGTTTCTCCTACCGAAAGTTGCAAAGTTTCTGTAAACGAAATACGTCCATCGCTTTCAAAAAGGATATTTACTTCTGTTTCAGCCGGAATTGAAATTGAAAATTCTCCTTTTCCATCTGTACTATAAATTTCATTATTAATGGAAATTTGAACGTCCATCAATGGAAATTGGTATTCGTCGATTACTTTTCCGTTTATTGTTGCTTCTTGTCCAAAAGCAAATCCAAAACTCAGAATAAATCCAAGAAAAAAGTTAATTCTTGTTGAAATTGACAGTGTAAGTTGCGGTGTTTTTTTTCTCATCCCAAACTTTTAATTCTAATTCATGTTTTCCATTTGTGACTCCTTCACGATTCAGGTCAAGACTCAATGATTTTGTTTTTTGGTCGTAATTCATCAAAGTCCATTTTCCGTCAATATAAGCCGAAAAACCGCCTATTCCTGATTGGGAATCACTTATCGTAAAACGAATAATTCCGTTTGCGCCGGTAAATGTAGTGTTTTCTTTAATATTAAGCGGTTTAATTGACGGTTTGCTAACATCTGTTTCGATGGAAAAAAAACCAAAATCCCGAACTTGAGCGGTTAATTTTCCATTTTTATAATCAGCAGAAATATATTCTTTTTTCCAAACACCTTTTTGTTGGTATTCTAATGCAAAAACGGCTTTGTCCAATTGAGAAACCGGAATATTTTCCGGTTCTATACTTAATGTATAAAATTGATGAACCGGTACATTGAAGTCATGAATTTCATATTTTCCATTGTTGGTTTTTCTGAATTTAAACTCCAAATCCTCATACAAAACCCCTTTTGGAATAAAAATCTCAACTTCATCTTGTTGGAAATAATTTTCTTTATTCCAATAAAAAACAGTGGCTTCTTCCGAAATTAATTTTTCTGCCGGTGGAGTTTTTCCGATTAATTTAAAACGGGCTTCTTTTTGATTTCCTGCAAAATCCAAAACCTGAATCCGAACGGCATATTCTTTTCCTTCTTCCAAATCAATTATTCC
>JAQVDG010000424.1 GCA_028698395.1 Weeksellaceae bacterium | reverse complement strand
CTATTGCGAGGGTAAACCGCATTTATCCTGATAAAGAATTTGGTTACATCATAGACTATTATGGTGTAATTGAAAATCTAGATGATGCCTTGCAGATGTACTCTTCATTTGAAGATTTTGATGAAGAAGATTTGGCAGGAACACTTACCAATATTTCGGAGGAAATCAAAAAGTTACCGCAAAAGCATTCAGAACTTTGGGATATATTCAAAACCATTGCCAACAAGCGTGATGCAGAAGCCTATCAGCAATTATTGAAAGATGAAGCAATACGGGTTTTGTTTTACGATAAACTGGCTGCCTTTGCTAAGGGTTTGAAGCTTGCATTATCCTCAATTCAATTTCATAAGGAAGTTGAAGAAAAAGTAATCAACCGATACAAAGAAGATTTAACCATGTTCTTGAAATTGCGTTTGGCAGTTGTCGAACGCTACAGTGATGAAATCGACTACAAACAATATGAAGGTCAAATTCAAAAACTGATTGATACCCACATCACCACCGAGAAAATTGAAACCATTACAGAATTGGTAAACATTTTCGATAAGGACAAATTTCTGCAAGAAGTAGAAAATACGACAGGTAAAGCAGCTAAGGCAGATAAGATTGCAAGTAGAACAGCCAAACACATCACGGAGAAAATGGATGAAGACCCTGCTTTTTACAAGAAGTTTTCGCAAATGCTGAAAGAAACAATTGCCGACTATGAAGCCAAACGCATCAGCGAAGCACAATACCTGAACAAAGTTCAAGATATCATGAACAATATTTTGGCACATACCGACAACGATATTCCAGAGCAATTGAAAGACAGAGATGTTGCCAAAGCGTTTTATGGCTTGACAGTGGAGGCATTATCTGAAAAAATTCAAGACAATATAGTTCGTAAAGAAGTCGCAACACAAACGGCTTTGCAAATTGACGACCTGATTCAAAATTCTGTTTTAGACAACGGAAAACCCATTATTGACTGGCAATACAAAACAAACATCACCGGAAAGTTACTGATTGAAATTGGCGACTATCTAATTGATGAAGTACGTGACAAATACAATGTGGACTTGTCATTTAAAGACATGGACAAGATTGCCGAAGATTGTATTGAAGTAGCTAAAATCCGTTACAAGTGATGACAGCAGCTATACAATTTGGAAGCAGAACAATTGAATTTCGTTTGGAGTTTTCCGACAGAAAATCGCTTGGCATTACAGTAACACCCGAAATGGAAGTGTTGGTAAAAGCACCGACAGACACTACCATAGAAAAAGTGAAAGAGAAAATCAGAAAAAAAGCACCTTGGATAATTAAACAACAAAGCTTCTTTCTTTCCTTTCAACCAAAGACACCACAGCGGAAATACATAAGTGGTGAAACACATTTGTACTTGGGCAGACAATACCGTTTGCAAATTCAAATAGATAATGAGGAATCCGTAAAACTAAAAGGAAAATTCATTGAAGTAACAACTCATGATAAATTAAGAGCAAAGGACTTATTAGACAATTGGTATTTACAACATGCACGGACAAAGTTTCAAGCAATTGCAGCACCCTTAATTGACAAATTCAAAAAACACAAAGTTGAACCTAATTCTATTGTATTGCGTGACATGCCGACACGTTGGGGAAGTTGCACTCCAAAAGGGAAAATTATACTAAATCCTGAACTGATTAAAGCACCAAAAGGATGTATTGAGTATGTTATTATACACGAACTTTGTCATTTAATACATCACGACCACACACAGAAATTTATAGACTTACAGGCAAAAGAAATGAAAGACTGGGAAAAGTGGAAAATGAAATTGGAGAAACTATTAGCATGAAAAGCCTACACACAAAAGCACACACATTTGCAAGCCGCACAAGCCCAAGCACAGTCCAAAGCTTGCAAAAGAGTGTGCTTTTCGGCAACCCAAAAAGAAATTCAATTTTTTTCTCCCACCCTTCGGTGTTTTATTTTTTCGCCACCCACAACCTACAGAAAAACAGTTGTACAGAAACGGCGAAAACCTTTACTGACAGCGACTTGACAATAACGGAGGACAGAAGGCCAGCTTGTAACAGCGGTTTCGCAAAAAAGCGGGTTCAGTGGTTAATTGAGCATTCCACCTCGCATCAACTTTTGCGCCTATGTTGACAGTGAAGTGCTCCGAAATCCGCTTCTTCGCAAAGCCGCCAAACGTTAGTGGCAATGTCAGGACAACCGCAATCGACAGGCATAACCCTACACAGAAAAAATAAAAAAATCCCAACGCACAAGGAAATTTTTGCCAACACACAAATGGCACATTTGGTTTTTCCCGACACACAAGCCCACGCTTCAAAAAACCAAAAGAGCCATTTCTTGCCAAGTCAGACTATATAACAAGAAAACGACACTTTCGGAAAGAAAGTGCCGTTCCTAAATTAACTTTGACAATTATCAATTAACTACTTCCGAAACAGTTGATTTTTCTATTAGAAAAATACCGTCAAAAGCCTTTTGAATTTCTGTATTTAAATACATTGAATCAAATCGAATCGTTTTGTGATTTTTCAATTCCAAGCTTTCGTTCATTATTAACAAACCCTCTTCCAACCCCGATTTTCTCATAAAAAATTCAATAGAATCCGACTCGGGAGAACCAAGCGGAAATTTATCAACTTTAAACCCAAATTGATACTCATTGTCAGGATACAATGCAGATGTTTCCCCTGCAAAATTAGTTATAGCAAACGCCTTATATCCACTTCCATAAGACATAGCAAGTCGCTGTCCCATAGGATAACAACTGATGAA
>JAQVDG010000423.1 GCA_028698395.1 Weeksellaceae bacterium | reverse complement strand
CTCATCTACTCACCGAAAGGGAGAATGTTATTTGTATTTCGGACGAAGCACATCGCAGCCAGGTAAATCTTGACCAAAAAGTAAAAGTAACCGAAAACGGAGTGAAAAAAACTTTTGGCTTTGCTAAATATCTTCACGATTCGTTGCCTAATGCTACTTTTGTTGGTTTCACTGGAACTCCAATAGATGCAACTCTGGATGTATTTGGAAAAGTTGTTGATGCATATACTATGACCGAATCGGTAAGAGATGAAATTACTGTAAGAATTGTGTATGAAGGCAGGGCAGCAAAAGTCGCTCTGAATAATGGGGAGTTAGAAAAGATTGAAAAATACTATGAAGAAGCTGCCAATGCCGGAGCAAACGAATATCAGATTGATCAGAGCAAGCAAGAAACTGCAAATATGTATGCAATCCTTGGCGATCCCGACCGTTTGAAAGAAGTTGCTGAAGATTTTATAAACCATTACGAAAGCAGAATTTCTGAAGGAGCCACAGTAAAAGGCAAAGCAATGTTTGTTAGTAGCAGCCGTGAAATAGCTTACGAACTTTACAAAAATATTATTGATCTTCGTCCAGAGTGGAATGAAATTAGAGAAGCAGAAGAAGGAGTAGAGTTAACCGACAAAGACAAGCGTGAATTAAAGCCAATTGAACGCATTAAGTTGGTAATGACCCGAGGAAAAGACGACCCAAAAGAACTTTGGGATATGCTGGGAACATCTGAGGATAGAAAAGAACTTGACCGTCAATTCAAAAACCCTAAATCCAATTTCAAAATAGCAATTGTGGTTGATATGTGGCTTACTGGTTTCGACGTTCCTTTTCTGGACAGCATTTATATTGATAAACCAATTCAGCAGCACAATTTAATCCAGACCATTTCGCGAGTTAACCGCAAATTTGAAGGTAAAAATAAAGGCTTAGTTGTGGATTATATCGGTATCAAAAAGCAAATGAATCTTGCTCTTGCTAAATACAACAAAGGCGATGAAGATAACTTTGAAGATATTGCACAGTCTTTAGTTGTTGTAAAAGATCATTTAGACTTATTGGCAAAGCTTATGCACAAGTTTGACAGTACAAAGTATTTCGAGGGAGGCACTATTGAGCAACTTAATACTTTGAATTTAGCAGCTGAATTTGTTCAGCAGACCAAAGAGTTTGAAACCAGATTTATGGGCTTAGTAAAGCGACTAAAAGCTGCTTATGATATTTGTGTTGGTAGCGAACATTTAACTCAAGCCGAAAGAGATCTTACACATTTTTATCTTGCCGTTCGCTCTATCGTTTTTAAACTCACAAAAGGCAATGCTCCCGACACCGCACAAATGAACGCCAGAGTTCGAGAAATGATAAAAGATGCTTTGCAAAGTGATGGAGTTGAAGAGATTTTTAAGTTAGGTGATGAAAACGAAAGCGAGCAAGACATTTTTGATGAAGACTATCTTGCAAAAATTGATAAAATCAAATTGCCGAACACAAAAATTAAGTTACTGCAACAAATTCTTGCAAGGGTAATTGGCGAAATCAGAAAAGTAAACAAGGTAAAAGGCATTGATTTTACAAAGAAAATGCAAGCAATTGTTGAACGTTACAACAACCGCGATGTTAACGACCTATTACGAAGTGAAGTCTATGAAGAAATGGCAGAAGCCTTAACAAATCTTATTTGGGACGTTCACAAAGAATTTAAGGCAGGTGATGAGTTAGGAATAGACTTTGAAGAAAAAGCATTTTATGACATTTTAAAAGAACTATGTAAAAAGTACGACTTCACCTATCCCGAAGACAAACTTATTGATTTATCAAAAGCCGTAAAACTAATCGTTGACAGTCAAGCAAAATTCCCCGACTGGAACAAACGCGACGACATAAAATCCGCTTTAAAAGTAGAACTCATTCTCATCCTCGACGAGTTTGGCTATCCACCAGTAGAACGTGACGAAGTCTATGTTGAGATATTTGAACAGGCGGAGAATTTTAAGAAGAATAGGTAAAATATATTCTATGAAAATAAATGCTGGAATAATACAGTGGTTTAATTCTGAAAAAAGATTTGGTGTTATAACTAGTGACAAGAATGAAGACTATTTTATTCATAAATCAAACATTTACAATGATATTGATGAAATAAATCCTGGAGATTTTTTTGTTTTTGAGCCAGGATTTGAAAACAATAAAAATGCTGCACTATTACTTAGAAAGCTCAAAGAAAAAGGGGAATTTGAATTCGCGATAACCGAGTTTTTTAACAAGCCAAAAGTTGAATTACATATAGAGGTCAAAAAAGCAGCCTCTTATGGTAGGCAAATAGTTGTTAAAGAAATGAGAGAGTATAATTTTTTTAGTCTTGCTGCGGATTCGTTTTTTGAAGAAATAAAATATGAAGAGCAATTTGAATTATTTGTTTTTTTCTTCGATTTGCTTTTGAGTATTCATGGTTCAACAGATACCTTTGAATATTTTGACTTAACATATAAAAAATATAAAAGATTCAATCTAACTAATGATGAGAGTGCTAAAAATTTGTTTAGCATTTACCTTAGTAGATTAGATGATTTTGGAAAGTTTAAAGTATGGCAAGGGTATAATGAAAAATTGGATTTCCAAAAAAGAGGTTTTTTGAGCAGACATGGTCGTAGACATATAGAGGAATTTCCATTCCCTTCAATTTTGATCGATTTCGAGTAATTATTTAGGTGCTAAGATATGAACAAATAATTATTAATAAAAATTACCTTTCACAATTTTTTGAATTAATATTTTTCTGACCTTGCTAA
>JAQVDG010000422.1 GCA_028698395.1 Weeksellaceae bacterium | reverse complement strand
AAACGTTTTCTACTTGCTGAATTTGAATGTTAGTTAGTCCCATGTTAAACGTTAATTAGTTTTGAAAATCCATCCCATATTTTTTGTTTATTTGTTTTGCCGAAAGATTCAAATAACCTTGTCAAATCACTATATGTTTGATTATTCTTCCCAATGAAATTCCAGAATTCTTCTTGAACTAATGTTCCTCCATTTGGATTAAAATAGTAATGAACCTTAGGGTTCTTGTATACTTTTGGAAACTTATTGTTATAATAAATTGCTAATTGCGCATCAATATTCTCTGATTTTGTGTTATAATACGCCCATGCAATTGCAATTAACAGTCTTTTCTTTGCACCTGGAACCTCAGTTGTATTTGGGTCAGGTCCTTTCATTTCTAAAATGTAAGTATGATTATTACGTGGGTCGGAAATAACTAAATCAAATTCATATGTATGTTGTTCAACTGTTTTTGAAGGGTTTTTACACGCTTTCAAGACCATTTTCTTCTCATTATTATAATCGCTTAAGGTTTTAGCATTACTCAGATTGTTAATAATTGAATCTACAGTTTGAAATACATTTGTTGGAAGAACTACATTGACATTTACTTTTCGTTGGATATTTTTCTCACCCCAAGCATCGATAGCAATAATTTCAGCAATTTTTTCCATCTCACTTCCAAGCGAAGTTTTTAAACCATGAATTCTATGTATAAGAGGTTCAAAATCTTTTAATAACGCCATTACAAATGGATTGCCAGAATTAGCTTTTGGCTTATTCTTCGCTTTACCTATATACTTTTTAACTACAGCATCAATGAGAATATTAATTTCTTTTTTTGATTTGGTTGACAAACTCATGATTTCTTTTTTAAATGAAAAATTATTTCTGAATATGCACTTTTATCTTTTTCTGTTCTATTAAGAACAGGTCTTTTATATTGATTTACAATTTGCATTCCGGCATTTTCGGCAATAGTTGGATACATATTGTATTTGTCATTTGCAACAAGGAAAATATCAAAGTCATTAACCAAATATTTTTTTGCATTATTCAGTACATCGCTTATTCCTTGTACATAACTTTTTTGAGCTTCCTTTCCTTTCCCTTTGTAAAGAGGTCCAATTTCTAATTCATCTTTTCTTTCAAAACCAAACAAATCATAAGCATAGGCGTGTTGTTCGTGATAATCTATTAAACCAACATAAGGAGGAGAAGAGAAAATTCCTTTGATTTTTTGTTTGGAAATCAGGTCGGCAAATTCTGGGTCTTTCTTCTTCAATGCACCTACTATATCAATCGTTCTACTATCTCCAGTTAAACAGGAGTGAAAAGTCGGTTTTCTTAATCGGTCATATTCTGCTAATCGCTTAATAGTATCTTTAGAATAACTTTCCCACCATTTTAGAATCGAAAACAACGGCTTGCATATTTTTCCATGTTTTCCGCAATAATAGGTTGTATTTACAGGTTCTAAAAGTGTGGCTAAATCAGCATGAGTTGTTGCTCTGCAACTTCTGATTGTTCGGCTTAGAATAACACTTACAATTCTTTTTGTATCTTTGTTTTGAATCTTCTTAATTTCATCAAATACAAATTGGATTTCTTCTCTGATATTATTTGAATACCATTTGTCGAGAAAAGTATCTTCTTTATCTTGTCGTAATTTAATATTGTATTCTTCAACTAAGTTGTTGAAAATTGGCAAGAACTCCAATTCTTTTTCTTTCCCGTATTCCTTTTCATTAATCTCTTTTCTGTGAACCTTGTATTTATAATCAGGAACAGGAAAATATTTATTATTGAATACATTAAGTTCTTGTAGAAGTCTGACTTCAAAATCAACGGTATGAGAATTTTCCAAAAATAATTTTAAAGACTTAGTAATTCTGTTTATTTCAGTTTGGACATCTTTTAAATCATAGTGGGTAACTTTACAATTGCCAATTAAGGAATTAAATGCAGAAACATCTACTCCAACTGCATGTATCCCTAATTCACAGGCTTGAACCATTGTTGTTCCGCTTCCAGAAAATGGGTCAAGCACAATATCACCTTCTTTGAAATAGACTTCTTTTTTAAATTTATCAGTATGATTGTCGAGGAAATACTCAACCAATTGAGGAATAAACTTTCCTTTGTAAGGGTGAAGTCTATGTACATGTTTTGTTGTTTCTGATTCTTTATATTGGTCAAATGACAAAGTCCAATTGAGGTCACCTCCTAATTCATTTTTCCAAGATTTTTGTTTAGATTTATTATTTTTTTTGTAGTAGTTAACAAGTTCTTCTTTTAAAATCATTGTAGAACCATTCTCTCCTATTTTCTTAATTCGCCCATATTGAACAAGATAAGAAATATTAGAAGGTGTTACCTCTTTTTTTAAATATTCAGTAGCCCAGATACTCGCATCATTTATGGAGAGATATTCTGACGTTTTGTTGGCTTTTAGTTCTATTGGTTTTCCTTCCATATTTTTCATTATTGGTCGTTATCAATGGTTTTTTTCTCCTTAAATTGCTTTGAAGTTATCTTTTTCGCATGCGAATGTAGATGTAAGTATTGGAATTTCATCTGAATTATTTATCAAAAGTTCGAAATTACAAACACGCAAATATAAGCAAATATTTTCAAGCCACAGCCATGTTTTTTGACATAAATTTAGCGTTTTTTAGGTTTTGCGTGGCGGTGTAAAAAATGCGTGTCGCTATTTGAGCAGCTGCAAAAAATAGTGTACCTTTGCTACTTCATATTTCTGCGTTACATGGTTTATCAAACACATACGTTATCCAATGGCAT
>JAQVDG010000421.1 GCA_028698395.1 Weeksellaceae bacterium | reverse complement strand
GTTTATTTTTCGGACTCCAATTTAACTTTTTCTCTATCACTTCTTTTGATAAATGAAACTTTTTAGGTAGTTCGTCAATATTGTACATTAAATCTGTAAAAACTTCTTCTGTAACAGAGCGCAGACTGCGTGCTCCAAGCCCTAAATGATTGGCTTTTTCTACAATATAATCCAAAGCATCTTCACTCACAATCAAATCGATTCCGTCTAATTCAAATAGCTTTTCATACTGCTTAATTAAAGCATTCTTAGGTTCGGTCAGAATCATTTTCATGGCTTCACTATCTAAAGGAGTTAAATTAGCGATAACCGGCAGCCTTCCTAATAATTCCGGAATTAATCCGAATGATTTTAAATCGGTAGCGTTAATTTCATTCAACAGATTGTGAGTTTCCTTTTTCTCTTGTTCATTTTTAAAACCGATGATGTGGGTATTCAAACGATTAGCAATGTGTCTTTCAATTCCTGAAAAAGCACCTCCGGCAATAAACAAAATATCTTTTGTATTAACTTCTACAAATTTCTGATCCGGATGTTTCCTCCCTCCTTTTGGTGGAACATTTACAACAGTTCCTTCTAATATTTTCAATAAAGCTTGTTGCACTCCTTCTCCGGAAACATCACGTGTAATCGATGGATTATCGCTTTTTCGAGCAATTTTATCAATTTCATCTATGAAAACAATTCCCTTTTCGGCTTTTTCTACTTCATAATCAGCGTCTTGAAGCAAACGAGTCAAAATGCTTTCTACATCTTCTCCCACATAACCTGCTTCCGTTAAAACCGTAGCATCAACTATGGCAAAAGGAACATTCAACATTCGGGCAATCGTTTTGGCTAAAAGTGTTTTACCACTTCCGGTTTCACCGACTAAAACCACATTGGATTTGTCAATTTCGACTTCATCTTTATCCAATGCCGGATTTAAAATCCGTTTATAGTGGTTAAAAACCGCAACTGACAATATTTTTTTGGCTGAATCCTGCCCAATAATGTAATCGTCCAAAAAAGCTTTAATTTGTTTGGGAGATTTCATGGAAAGAGGCTTCACCAACTCTTTTCCTTTTAAATAAGTTAGTTCTTCTTTTACAATTCCATGAGCCTGTTCGATACAAACATCACAAATATATCCGTCCAAACCTGCCACTAATATACTGGCTTCACTTTTTGATCTTCCACAAAATGAACATTTATTTTCTTCCACTATCAATGGTTTTTAGAGGGCAAAGTTACGAATTTTGATTCAGAGTAATTCAATTAAGAATTCATAAAAAAACTCATCTTTGTGAGATGAGTTTTTTGAGTTATTTAATTTGTTTGTTTTTAAGATCTTGGTAAAAGAACTTCGTCCACCATTCCGTACTCTTTGGCTTCACTTGAAGTCATCCAATAATCACGCTCTCCGTCTGTTTGAATTTTTTTGATAGTTTGTCCGGAATGATGAGCTATTATTTCATAAAGTTCATCTTTTAACTTTAAGATTTCTTTCAACGTAATTTCCATATCCGTTGCTTGTCCTTGTGCGCCTCCCAAAGGTTGGTGAATCATAACCCGTGAATGTTTTAATGCAGAACGTTTTCCTTCTGCTCCCGCACATAACAAAACAGCTCCCATGGAAGCTGCCATTCCGGTGCAAATCGTAGCCACATCCGGTTTAACTAACTGCATGGTGTCATAAATCCCCAATCCGGCATAAACACCGCCTCCCGGTGAATTTATATAAATCTGAATATCTTTAGAAGCATCAACACTTTCCAAAAACAACAATTGTGCTTGAATAATGTTTGCAATTTCATCATTTATCGGCGTTCCCAAAAATATGATTCTGTCCATCATCAATCGGGAAAAAACATCCATTTGAGCAACGTTTAACTTACGTTCTTCTACAATATAAGGGGTCATACTTTGAACATAACCATCCACATGTAAACTGTTAATTCTCTGATGACCAACTGCGTATTTTTTAAATTCTTCTCCGTAATTCATACTTAATTTTCTAAAATTTCATTTTCAAAATTAAACCTTTTATCCGAAAGTGAAAGGTTTTTATTTGTGATCATGCTCGTGATGATGATCATGATCATGATGATGGTGGTCATGGTCATGGTCATGATGATGATGCTTGTGTTTTTCTTCCATAATTTCCACAAATGCATCAAAAGTAACTTTTTTTTCTTTTACTTTTATGTTTTCTTTCAATACATTCAATAATTTATCGGAAAATACTTGTTCGGAAATTCGTCTGAATTCTTCTTGATTTTGCAAAGAACCTTGAATGATTTTCTCCAAGCTTTCTTCCGGAATATTAGATTGACCGTACATTGTCAATTGATCTTTTATCAATTGTCGAGCAGTTATTTCCACATCTGAAAATTCTACTTTCAAATCATATTCCTGAGCAATTTTAGCTTCAATCAACTGATAACGAAGTGCTTCTTCTTCTTTTTTCAATTGTTCTGCAGCTTGTTCTATACTTTCAATTTTATCATTTGAAAAATGCAACCATCGACTTAAAAAATCAGTTGGTAAATCAAATTTAGTTTCTTTAATCAAAGTTTCCACCGCATCATTCATCAATTGTTTATCGGTTTCACGACTGTACATTTTCTCTGCTTCTTCTTTAATTCTTTGACGAAATTCTTCTTCTGTTGTTACTGCTCCCTCGCCATATACTTTATCAAACAAAGAAGATTCAATCGGTGAATTTTCCATCTTAGTAATTTCAGTAATAGTAAGCTGCAACAATCCTTTAAAATCACTGATTTCTTCCTGAGTCAATCCAAAAATAGT
>JAQVDG010000420.1 GCA_028698395.1 Weeksellaceae bacterium | reverse complement strand
CTCTCGAATGAACCGCTCAATAAGTTGTGAATGAATGTTTTTCATGATGGTTTGTTTTGAAGTTTTTTACTTCGAATTTACCATCAATTTACCGCCTCCGACTGGGGGCGGTTTAGTTCAACGGTTGCGTGTATGAAACGTTTGGCATTACAAAGCACTATCTTGTCAAGTTACAACTACTTTTGACAAGAGCAGTACTGCTCGATAACCCACTGACTGCCAAATGTTTTATACACATTGTTGTGCGTTCGTGCTTTATTTTATCATGTTTTTTTGTTTCACTGACATATTTGTTTTACAAATTCAATTGGAACAGATGTTCGTGTTGAAACTTCCTCTATACTCATTCCCTGTCTCTTAAAACGTTTTACAAAACAAGGAATTGTTTCCCCAATTTCAACTAAATTTTTCTCTGGGTCATAAAATCGAACAGTTTGTTGACCCCATAATTCTTCGGTTTCTTCATGCAAATAATTCAGTTTGTAATTTTTCAGATTCTCAACAACTAATTCAAAATCATCAGTTTCAAAACAGATTTCAAGATTCTTGTTTCCCGATTTATCAAAAATTCTTCCAAGTTTCTTTGCAATTGGATACTCTTCTTTCAGTTTCCACAACGAAAGTCCATTTTTAAAGCCTATACAGTTACCAAAATCAAACTCTATTTTTTGCAGAAGAATGTTTTGATAAAATGATTTCATTTGTTCAAATTCTTCAGTCAAGATTACTGTTGAATGAAATTTAATTTCCATACTTTTTTATAGTTTTACAATTTTATCAAATCTACTATCTATGCAAACACTCAAATCAGTTGTTATGAACTTTCCATTATAAAATAGGCTAAAAATTGTCGCTGGAGTCGGTGCAGCTTGAGCTTTCTCTATCGTATCCAGTTTTATAACTTTTAATGGCAATTTCCTTTTTTCTGCTGTTTCTGTCAACGAATTCGTTACATGATATTCCGAAAATGGACAACGATTTGAATAATAAACCACCAATCCTTTTATATCAGCACATTCACCGCTTTTAACAGAATCCTTGAATTTCGGATTGTTTGCTTTAGTATTAATCTTTTTTACAAGTAAACTGAATCCCGAAGACAATTTTTCACTTGTCTCAAATCCTTGTTTTAAAAGCCACTTTGTATCACTCATAAAATGAAACTTACTTGTTCCAACAACTGTTACCAATCCGTCTTTACCTTGCGATTCTGCATCTTCAAGTGCAAGTCTTAATAATTCTTTTCCATAACCTTGACCTTTGTATTGTCCTGAAACCCAAAAGCAATTTATCAACAAATAATTAGAAGCATCAACAGGTATCCAACCTTTCTCGGCAGGTCCATACTCAATAAATACTTTTGCTCGTGCATCAATCCTTCGAAAAACATATCCGTTATCAAATTCCCGTTTTAACCAGTCCTTTTTTAATTCATAACTGTCTTTACATTTCTTATCAGAAATAGCACAGCAAATATGCTCATTGTCAATATTATCGTGCGAAAGCTGAATTATATTTTCCATAGTTTAATTATTTTTCCATCTTTCTAATCGTTTCATGCCGCGAGTAAAGAGCCATGCCATGAATTTGTTATGTCCGCTTTCAATCATTTTTTGGCGACAAAATTCCTGAAATTCTAGAACTGTGCCATTGTAAGTAAATGCTCCATTTTGGAAACAATAGCTACAATATTTTAGGTTTTTAGAACCATCTGCATTAGTTCCACCACCTTGTGGGTCTTTATTCATTGGCATACCACAACTTTGACACATTTTATTTTGCTTCTCCATGATTTAAGTTTTTATAATTATTTAATTGGGATATAAATTTCAGTGAGCAAATCATCTTCTTTTACTTTATCCGGATTATTCAAATACTTTTCAAATGGGATGCTATTTCGCAACTTTTTATTTGTGTTTGGCAACCAGTCCAAGTAAATTGACTGATAAATCCTGTTCAAACCCGAATATGCTCCTTTATGAGTAAAAATCGCAAATTTTCCATTTTCAATAGTCCAAACTCCAAATTCTGCTTCAGGTTTTATGGGTTTATCTGTTGAGATACAAGCATAAAAACGGCATTGCTCATGCTTTGTAATATTTGGGTCGTCAAAACTCAATCCTATAAATTCATTTTTTTCATTTACTATGTTTTTGTGTTTTGCATATTGCCAAAGCTTTTTCCAAGCAGTACTATAATCAAGCTCCGAACCATATTTTGCAATTATTCGAATATATACAAGGTTCTTGTTTTCAATGTGGACAATATTCGGATGTAGTTCAAGTGGCTCGTGTTCTGACTTTGAAATCTGTGATGAAAAATAATTTTGAATGTTTTTAAAAGCCGAAGGTGTTAATCCAAAATGTTTTTTAAAAGCCTTTGACAATGAATACTGTGATTGATAGCCTGTCTTCTCAGCAATTTCGGTAAGTGTGAAATCAGTAATCTGTAATTTTTGTGCTGCATTTTCAAGACGTAAACGTGAGATATATGTCCCAACAGATTCTCCGATGTATGCTTTGAAAATTCGATGAAAGTGAAACTCTGAAACATTAGCGATGCCTGCAATTTTCTTTAAATCAATGGATTCATTAAGATGTTCATTTATGTAATCAACAGATTGATTTATCGCTTTATTGTATTCGTTATTTGTCTCTATTTTCATTTGTAAAACAATTTGAAACAAAAGTAAACTATGTTTCAATTTTTCAACTTATCCATTCTTGCTAATTTTATGCAGTATGTTTTTTAAGCATGACGCACAACGTAAAAGTGTTTTATTCATTGTTCCC
>JAQVDG010000419.1 GCA_028698395.1 Weeksellaceae bacterium | reverse complement strand
TATTCAAAAAAAGAAAAAACTTTTATTGGAAAATGACAGTCTGTTTTCGGAATTTTTAAGCAAATCCATTCTTCGTTTTCAAAAAGGAGAAAGCAATATTTTAGAAAAAACAACCGCCGAAAACCAAAGAGGACAAATTGCACTTCAACTTTCGCAATTAGAACAGGATTGGGAAATCCTACAATTACAGTTTCAGTTTTTACTCAACACAACTACTGTTTTTGTTCCTGATGAAAGTGAAATCTTTTTTCAAAATATATCTTCATTGGAAAACACGGAGTTTATTTCTCATCCTTTAGTTCAGTATTGGAAACAACAACAAAACATCGCTGTTGCCAATACAAAAGTTGAAAAATCAAAACTGTTACCAGATATTACTTTTGGCTATAATATAATGGGAATGAAAGGAATGGGTGCAAACAATGTGGAATACAACAGTAGTCTTCGTTTTCATTCGGCTCAAATTGGTTTGGGTATTCCTATTTTCAACGGTAGTCAAAAATCAAAAATAAATGCTTCAAAAATAAATGAACAAGTAGCCGCCAATGAATACGAAGTGAATTTGAGAAATCTCGAAACAAATTTTGCACAAGCAATGAAGTACTATCAAAAATATCAAGATGCTGTTTTATATTTTGAAAATACGGCTTTAAAAAATGCTGAAATACTTAAAACAACCGCAAACAAACAATTTCTAAATGGTGAAATCAATTATTTAGAATGGGTATTGCTAATGAACCAAGCGATAAGTATTCAAAGCGATTATATTGAAGCCGTACGAAACAGGAATAATGCCGTAGCAGAAATTAATTATTATCTAAATAAATAGTCTAAAAAATGAAGAAGTTAATTATCATCATAAATATATTTTTGTTGTTTACCGCTTGTACCAATAAACAAACAAGCGAAGAACAAGTAAATGTACCAACACAAGAGAATGTTGCCAATCTTACCGATGCACAATATAAAAATGCCGGAATAGAAATCGGTAAAATAGAAATGCAAAATGTTTTTTCTGTTTTAAAATTGAATGGAAAGATTGATGTTCCGCCACAGAATATAGTATCAATCAGCGTGCCATTAGGTGGTTATCTGAAATCCACAAAATTATTACCCGGTATGCACATTAGCAAAGGAGAAGTAATTGCTGTAATGGAAGATCCTCAATATATTCAATTACAACAAGATTATTTAACTGCCAAAGCCCAATTTGCATACAATGAAAGTGAGTATTTACGTCAAAAAGAACTCAACGAAAGTAAAGCAGTAAGTGATAAAGTATTTGAGCAGGCAAGAACAACTTATCAAACACAAAATATATTGATAAAATCATTGGAACAAAAGTTGAAATTAATCGGTTTAAATCCAAATACTGTTACTGCCAATACGATTACAAAAAGCATCAACATCTATTCGCCTATCAATGGCTTTGTTTCTACCGTAAATGTGAATATCGGTAAATATGTAACCCCAAGCGATGTACTGTTTGAGTTAGTCAATCCAAATGACATTCATTTGGCATTAACCGTGTTTGATAAAGATGTAAACAAATTGGCTATCGGACAAAAAGTAATTGCATTTTCCAACAGTAATCCCGATAAAAAATATGAATGTGAAATCATATTAATCAGCAAAAACCTAAGCAACGACAACGCTACACAGGTACATTGCCACTTTAAAGAATACGACAAAACTTTATTACCCGGGATGTTTATGAATGCAATAATTGAATTGTCAGGTGGCAATGCAACTGTTTTACCCGATGATGCCATTGTTCGTTTTGAAAATAAAAACTATGTGTTTATTGAAAAAGGAAACAGACAGTTTGAAATGACGGAAGTACAAATCGGCAATGCAGAAAATGGGTTTACAGAAATTATGTCTGCTGAAAAATTAACCAATAAAAACATCGTTGTTAAAGGTGCATATCATCTTTTGATGGTGTTGAAAAACACCGATGAAGAATAAAATGAAACAAAAATATTAGTTTGAAAATTTAAAAAATTATAACAATGAAAAATCCAGTAAAATCAATCTTTAAAAAAGTACTTATCGTACTAATTGTCGCTTTGGCACTACTTCAATTGTATCGTCCGACAAAAAATATTTCTACAGAAGTTTCTGTTAATGCTATCGGGCAACATTATGATGTTCCAGAACCAGTTGATAAATTACTAAGAACCAGTTGCTATGATTGTCATTCTAACAATACCGTTTATCCTTGGTATAGCAATGTACAACCAGTAGCTTTATGGTTAGATGACCATATCCGTGATGGGAAAAAACATCTGAATTTTGATGAATTTAACACCTATTCTGCCGAAAGAAAACAGAAAAAATTCAAAGAAATAGCAGAAGAAATTGAAGAGGGCGAAATGCCAATGACTTCCTATACCTTGATACATAAAAATGCTAAACTTAGTCCAGCTGACAAAAAACTTTTGGTGGATTGGGCAAAGGAAATGATGAAGAAATAATTAGAATATAGGAGAGTTTAGCTCAAAGCTCTAAAAAAACCTTAATTCTTAATTCTTAATTCTTAATTCTATGACATTCAACATCCCTTCTCATCTCACAGGTCTCACTTCTGATGAAGTTTTAGTTTCTCAGAAAAAACACGGCTTCAACAAAATAAATGCTGCCCAAAAAAGCTCTTGGATAACATTGCTTTTGGATATTTTAAAAGAACCAATGTTGCTTTTATTGATTGCCGTGGCAATTATTTACTTGATTGTGGGTGATTATGGTGAAGCTATTTTTATGTTTGGGGCGATTGTTGCTGTTTCAGGAATTTCT
>JAQVDG010000418.1 GCA_028698395.1 Weeksellaceae bacterium | reverse complement strand
ACAAGGCCGATGTCCTGAAATCATTTACAATTCAAAAACGATTCAAAGTGAGCTGATTGGTGAATACAATATCAGTAATGTTGCTGCTGCTGTGAGTTTTGGTTTGTTCTTTAAAGTAGATTGGAACGATATAAAATCAGCAATTGAAGCATATAAATCAGGCGATAATCGCTCTCAAATCACAAAAAAAAGAAATTATACCATTGTCTGGGATGCATATAATGCAAATCCAAGTAGTATGAAAGCTGCCTTGCTTAATTTTTCCAAAATCGATGGAAGCAAAAGAGTAATTTTAGGCGATATGTTTGAATTGGGCGAAAGCTCCTATGCCGAACATCAAGAAATCGTAAATTTAGCAGAGCAATTGGATTTTTCTACCTTAATTTTTATAGGAAGAAATTTTTGTAGAACAAAAATCAATCTTAGTGAACGTTCTTTTCAATTTGAATCACGAGAAGAATTTGAAGAATTTCTCAAGAAAAATCCAATAAAAGAAGAAAACATTTTAGTCAAAGGCTCACGTGGAATGGCATTGGAGAAATTAGAATCCTTTTTTGCTGAAAATTGATTTTTTATTTAAATGAAACTGTGATTCCGGCATTTACACCCAAAGTATAAGGTGTATATTTTTCAATATTATTTACAGGATTAATTAAATATTTAAACTGAGGTTCAACATCAATTTTCAGATTATTAAACAATTGAAAATCAAATTTCACACCGGCATTTGCACTGAAAGAAACTTTGTTTAAGTTATTGGCTCGTCCTAATTCTTCTGTGAAATTATTGATTTGTGCATAAATTTTATTTTCCGACAACAACCAAGTACTTCCACCTCCTGTCGCACTGATTCCGATTGAACCCGTTTTGAAGAGTTCAACGGCAATTTCCAAAGGAATTTCAATATATTGTGCTTGTTGGTGAATATCTGACAAATTATTCCGTTCCAACTCAAGCCCTGAAATAGAACTAATATCACCGGTTAACAACCGTGTATTACCGCTGTAATTGATGTTATTTGTTGAAATAGGAGAAACAATATCCGTTGAAAATTCTTGATTTGTAATCGGAACATTTTTTGTAATTTGCTCAAAATCAACAACTGAAACTCCGGTTCTTATTTTCACTTTTGGAGATAGCGAATAAGCACCTTTGAATCCATAAGCTAAACTGATGGTGTTTTCAGTTTTAAAATCGCTCATTTCATTTGATAGCATAGAACTTCCTACAAAGGAATTAAGTGCCACAGGTGAAACAAATCCGGAAATATGGAACCGTTCAAACTCCGGATTGAATTTGGATTTAACTTTTTTGGATTTTTTCACAAATGGAGCTAAGTTCATTTCTTCATCGGAATTAAAGTCGGAAGAAAAGATTTGGTTAAATGACAAACGGTCAGCATCCCATGTTCGGTAAATTGAGGCTAATTCTATTCCTTTAAAGTCTGATTTTTGATTTTTAAAAGCAAAAACCGATGAGTTATTCTCGTAATTTCTATTGTTTAAATAAGAAAATTCATTTTCTGTTTTTTCAGCTTCAATGAATTCAGCTAAAAACAATGAATTATTATTTTTCGATGAAATAGTTTGATGAGCAAGATTTATTTCTTTTTCTTTAGAATGAATCGACTGTTCGGAATGACTTTCTATTGTAATTTTGTCCGAAGAATTAACCGGATTTATTTGAGTATTGGTAGTAAAATTTTGTTCGGTAGTATTGCTGACATTATTAGTTGTATCAATAAAGTCACCACCTGAATTCAATAATAGATAACCACCTCCGACAACTAATATAAGCAAAGAATTCAACCCTAATAGGCTTATCCAAAAAGGTAGGAAGGGTCGCTGCTTTTCTTTTTCTTTCGGAAGATTTTCCAAGATATTTTCCCACGCATCTGGCGGAGCCTGCTGTGGAGCGTCTAACTTGGATTTTAAATAATTATCAAATTTTCGTTTCATTTTGAAAGTATATTTGCTGTATCGTTTTTTATTAAAGTCATTAATTTTTCCCTTGCCCTTGACAAATTGGATTTAGAAGTTCCCACTGAAATATGAAGCATTTCTGCAATCTGTTGATGAGTAAAACCGTCAATCACATACAAATTGAATACTTGCTGGTAACGATCCGGTAATTGTCGTACAAATTCTAATAATTCATTATAAGTATATTCTTTTTCTTCAATGAAATCATTCATAAAGTCATCCGAAGCAAACACCGATTCATCCTCACATAGTTCATCGTTAATTACATATAAATGTATTTTTTTTCGATGTCGTTCAATGCAGGAGTTCACCATAATTCGTCGAAGCCAACCTTCAAAAGAGCCTTTGAACTGAAATTGGTTTATTTTTTCAAAAATTAAAATAAAGCCATCCTGAAAAACATCCTGAGCTTCTTCATACGAATTGGAATAACGCAGACAAACAGAAAAAAGCTGTGCCGAAAAACGTTTATATACTTCGGCTTGAGCTTCTCGTCGATTTTCCTGACACTGACGAATTAGTATTTTTAATTGTTCATCCAAATCAAATGATTAAGGTCTTTCTGAATTCTTTATTTTCTCTCCTTTTAATATGACGTAAAAAAGACAAAAAGGTTGCATTTAAATTTTAATAAAAAAATTAGAGCACAGAAAGTTACTATTATTTTTTGAATCTGATTGGGAAAAGCTTATTTTTTTTATTTGCCGGAGAGGAAATTATTTTTCCAGCAAATCAGGCCGACGCTCTTGAGTTCGCTCCCATGCATTTTTGTGTCGCCACTCATCGATTTTTGGAAAATCGCCTGAAAGTAATATT
>JAQVDG010000417.1 GCA_028698395.1 Weeksellaceae bacterium | reverse complement strand
CTCATACTCAAATCTTGGTTTACAACGCCAATTCCAAAGAAGTTCATTTTAATCAAAATACGATGATTGAAACACCGGATTATCGTATCAATTCTGACAAAATGATTATGAATCAGGCAACCGATATAACCGTTTTTTTAGAACGAACTACCATCACCGACCGAAAAAATCCAAGAAATTATATTGTAATGCCCGAAGGAGGTGGAATTTTCAATAAAAAAACAGGAGAAGCCGTTTTTGATAAACGTTCGGTAATTTACCGAAACGGAAAAGAACTTTGGGGTGATAAAATGTATTTTAACGAACAAACCGGATTCGGATGGGCAAAAGGTGATGTTTTTATTAATGACCCGGAAGAAAAACGTTATATACGAGGCGAATACGGAGAAGTTCACCGTAATGTAGATTCTGCTTTTGTGACCGGAAAAGCTTATGCAGTTAAAGCTTTTAAAGAAGATTCACTTTATTTTCATGCCGATACCATCATGGTCGTTAAACGCCCGGATTCCACACGTGTTTTAAAAGCTTATTTTAATGCTCGCTATTTTAAAAGCGATGCTCAAGGGAAATCCGATTCTATTTTTTATAACGAAACACAAGGTTTGATGCAATTTTACCGCGATCCGATTATGTGGTCGGGTGAACAACAAATTACAGGTGATACCATTTACGCCTACAACAATCCAATAAAAGAAGTTATGGATTCTGTTCGGGTTTTTAATCATGCTTTTGCCATTTCAAAAGTCGATTCACTTCAGACCCGGGATTTCAATCAGGTAAAAGGAAAATACATGACCGGTTATTTTTTAAATAATCAGCTAAATTTAGTAGAAGTTCATGAAAATGCACAATCCATTACTTTTGTAGATGATGAAAATGCGGAAACAAATACCAAAGAACGAATCGGTATTAATTTATCGGATTGTGGCATCATTGAAGCCGAAATTAACGGAAACAATGTAGAGGTTTTAGCTTGTCGGATTCAAGCCTCTTCCCGACTCTATCCGGAATCAAAATTACCGCCCGGTGCATTGTATTTGAAAGATTTTAGATGGCGGGGCGATGAAAAAATGACACGTTGGCAAGATATTTTTGGTGATTCTACCTTGATTATTGAATCGGGAAATTCAACTAATTCCGATACAATCCAAGATGGTCAAATCCTTGAATTGGATGATTTTATAAATTCTTCAGAAGATTCTGATGAAAATCAATCAAATTAATGCAGAGATTAGTATTTTTACCCTTTCTATTTTTTTAATTTTTATCAAAAAAAACACAATGAAAAATAATACAATTCTTTTTTTAGTTTCGCTCGTATTCTTATTTTTATTCACTAATTGCTACGTCTATCGCTCTTATACTGAAGTAAGCGAAAGCGAAGCTTCCTCACAAAATAACAAAAGAAACTCTTCCGCATCTACACTTTCCGGAAGAAATGCTCAAGATGTAGGTAATGAAAAAAAAGAAATGAGTCCTAAAGAAAGAGAACTCAATGCCAGAAAGGAAAAAGAAGAAAGAAAAAGAGAAGAAAATCCGGCATCGAGAACAAGTAATCCGAATTTAAATCTTACATCACAGGAAAAAGAATTTTCCTCTCAGAAAGATGAAAATCATACTACTAAAAACTCCAATTCTGCCAATACCGAAAATCTATCTTTAAAAGAAATTTTAAAACCCAATAAATTTTATAAAATTCAAGTAGAAGAAAAACGTTATAAAATTCAGGTTGACAAATGGGAAGGTGATACTTTGGTTTCGCACATCATTCGCCGTCCCAATAAAAAATTACGCTTTCATGAAAATCAAATCGATGAAGAAAGTGTTTTGGCAAGGAAATTCTCTAAACCCATGACCGACATCATCACAGTTGGCTCGTATGTTACAGCAGGAACCGCCATTTTATTATTATTTCTTTAAATGAAAACAACGAATTTAAAAGAAGATTTTTTTAATTATCAGGCAAAAACCTCCCGGTTTGCTTCCGGATTTGAAGTCGATTATGCCAAAGGAAGTTATATTTTCGGAACCGATGGAAAACCTTACTTGGACTTTGCCGCAGGCGTTTCTGCTAATACTTTAGGACATTCTTTCCCAAGAGTTATTGAAGCTATAAAAAAACAAGCTGAACGTCATTTGCACGTAATGGTTTACGGTGAGTATGCACAAGAAAAACCAGTACAATTATGTAAAAAATTAGCAGAAGTTCTCCCCAAACCTTTGGATACTACTTATTTAGTTAATTCGGGAACGGAAGCCATTGAAGCTTCTATGAAATTAGCCAAACGCTACACCGGGCGAGAGGAAATCATCGCTTGTAAAAACGCTTACCACGGAAATACACAAGGTTCGCTTAGTTTGGCAGGAGAAGAAGAAAAGAAAAGAGCTTTTCGACCTTTGCTTCCCTTGATTGGTTTTATTGAATTCAATTCCGAAAAAGATTTGGATAAAATCACAACCAAAACAGCAGGAGTTGTGGTAGAAAGCATTCAAGGAGCTTCGGGATTTCGTTTACCAAAAAATAATTATCTGAAAAAATTAAAAAATCGATGTGAAGAAGTCGGTGCTTTATTGATTTTAGATGAAATTCAACCCGGATTCGGGCGAACCGGAAAATTATTTGCTTTTGAACATTACGACTTAGTTCCCGATGTTTTGGTAATGGGAAAAGGAATGGCAAGCGGTATGCCAATTGGTGCTTTTACCGCAAGTGCCGAACACATGGATTGCTTATCGCACAATCCCAGTTTAGGTCATGTCACTACTTTTGGAGGAAATCCGGTGGTAGCTGCCGCTGCTT
>JAQVDG010000416.1 GCA_028698395.1 Weeksellaceae bacterium | reverse complement strand
TTGTTGATATTCTTTCAAATCCCTTGTTGAATGACAAGTATATTGTGCTGAATAATTCTGAGAACCTTTTTCTTGGTGTGAAATTAATTTGGACAAACGACACGAAATGAATTTCCCGGTATTCATTACCTCAGGAATGTGAACATCGCGCATCCAAATCAACCATTCTTGTTCAATACTTTCTTCAATATTCAGCGTAACATTATAAATGATCATGTTGATAGAAATTAAAAAGCGAAGATAAAATTTTTACTTTAAGTTCTGCTAAACAATATGGAAAACAAACGAAACTTAAGATTTTGTTAAAAATTTGTTTTCCGTTTAGGATTTAAATTAATTTGTGCCAAAGCTTATACTATAAAATGAAGAAAACAGGGATTACTTGGCTTATTTTACTAACGATTTCATTTCTTTTGAGTTGTGGGAAATTAGGAGAAGCTTTTAATCGTACAGCAAAAAATAAATTCGATAGTATTCCTCGTTATGATTCTTTGAATTGGATGGCAGAAAAGCAATTCCGCGAACCCAATCATTTCAGTAAAAAATTAAAAAAGAAGAAAATTCAGCAATTTTATGACCGATTTTGGGATAAAAATAATGTAAGTGGCGGGCTTTTAGTGGCACAACACGGGGAAATCCTTTTTGAATCTTACAACGGTTTTGCTGATAAAGAAAGAGAAACTCCAATCAATGCCGATACGCCGATTCATTTAGCATCCATTTCCAAAGTATTAACTTCCTTAGCCATTTTAAAATTAGTTGAATACCACAAAATTGCTTTAGACGACACTGTGGACAAATATTTAATTGGTTTTCCTTATCCGGATGTTACTATTGAAAATTTATTGAATCATCGAAGCGGATTACCTGATTATCTTCGCTTTACCGATGATAAAACTTATTGGGATAAAACACAGTTAATCAGCAATCAGGAAGTTTTAGATATTTTAATTAAAAAACAACCGCCGGCTTATAATAAACCGGATAAAAACTTTCTTTACAACAATACCAATTTTGTTTTATTGGCATTAATCATCGAAAAAGTAAGCGGATTAAGTTATCCTGAAGCTATGCAATACATGATTTTTAATCCTTTAGAAATGAATAATACATTTGTAATGGAATTTGACCGAGATGCCAAAATAGTGAGTAAATCATATTATGCCAACGGACAATTTTGGGATTATGATCATTTGGATAAAACCTATGGTGACAAAAATATTTATTCCACGCCAAGAGATTTATTAAAAATGGATGTTGCCATGTATTCCGATAAATTCCTTCCGAAAGAACTAAAAGAAAAAGCTTGGAAAGGATACAGTTATGAAAAAGAAGGTACCAAAAATTACGGTTTGGGTTTTCGGCTTATGGAATGGTCAGACGATTTAAAAATCCTTTATCACACAGGAAAATGGCACGGCAACAACACCATTTACGTTCGCGATTTCAAAGATGAAGTAACCATAGTTGCTTTAGGGAATCGTATTAATCGAAATATTTACCTCAGTAATCGCTTGGTGAGCTTATTTGGAAATTATCCACTTGAAATACCCGATAGTTAATTCTTTTGCTCTATTTTTTTAAAAAGTTAGGTTTAATCCAATTAGAAATAGTAAATTCGTTCATTAATTTTCAAATCAATCATTAGTAAATAGTATGAAAAAATTATTTGTATATCTGTTTGTAATTACCTTGAGTATACAAGGTTTTGCACAAAACAAGGAAGTAGATCAAGCCGAATTAGATAAGCGTAATTGGTTCCACAGTGATTTCTCAAAAACCGGAATTTATGGTGTAGGTACCGATTCTGCATTGGAATTCTTACAATCAAAAGGACTAAAACCTACTACTGTTGTGGTGGGAGTCATTGATAGCGGTGTTCAAATCGATCATGAAGATTTAAAAAATGAAATCTGGGTCAATCCAAAAGAAAAAGCCGGAAACGGAAAGGATGATGACAAAAACGGCTATATAGATGATATTCACGGTTGGGATTTTTGTGCAGATGCCAGTGGAATTGACTATAACGAAGATACTTATGAAGCTACCCGAGTAGTTGTTTGGTACGATACTTTTTTCAATTCCGGCAATAAATATAAAGACATGGAAAATATGCGTAAAATGCCGGAAGAGTATCAAACTTATCTAAGAGCAAGAAAAGTTTGGGCAGATAAGTACTATACTGCAAAAAGCAAAGAAGGTTCGGTTGATCCACAAGCAAATGAAATTCTGAACTTTCTTCAGGATTTAGAAGGCTATGCCAAAGACACCAAATTAACCCTTGAAAATATTGAAAAACTTCCAATTACAACAGCAGAAGATAAAGAAAATAATGAAAAATTAGTTTTTCTGATTACAAATAATGATGTTTTTACTGGAATGACAATGGCGGAAATCATTGAAGAAGCAAAAGAAGAACTTGGAGTTAATCAAACTGAAAATCCGGCTTTAAAATATGCTTACAATAAAAAGTATGACCCGACCAAAGGAAAAATAAAAATAAAAGGATACGGAAACAATGAAGTAGAAGGTCCGGATGCTTTGCATGGAACTCATGTTGCCGGAATCATTGGTGCAAGCCGGGGTAACGGAATCGGAATGGATGGAGTTGCCGGAGGTGTCGTTAAAATCATGTCAGTTCGTGCAGTTCCTGATGGAGATGAAAGAGACGAAGATATAGCAAATGCCATTCGTTATGCAGTGGACAACGGAGCTAAAATCTTAAATATGAGCTTTGGAAAAGCTTTTTCACCTAATAAAGAATTAGTTTACGATGCTATTCGTTATGCAGACAGCAAAG
>JAQVDG010000415.1 GCA_028698395.1 Weeksellaceae bacterium | reverse complement strand
TTTTCAATGCTCCACAAAAATGTCCGATATGTAATTGGCCTGTTGGTCTGTCGCCTGTGAGTATTATTTTTTTCATAGTAATCCTTGTTATTTAGTACTAAGCGATTTAGGTATTTCGCACAACGTTTCGGCATATCTGATGTTTGCCGTAGCGTAGCGGAGGCAAATATGGGTGGAGGCTTTTGTAAAAAGCCGTAACCAGATATGCCGTGTTATATGATGTATGCTTTTCTTTTTGTCTCGCCTTAGCGAGACCACTTTTCTGTAATTAACAAATTTTATTTTTGTCTTGGCGTAGGGGCAGAGGGGCTGGGGGTGAATGCCCCGAAGCCAAGACTCCTATAGATTTATTAATTGTTTTAGGAAATCAATACTTTCACTTTCATCAGTATCGTTATTCGGTGAAAGGATAAGTTTATGAATAATGCTACCTTCAAATTGCGTAACACCTCTTGAGTTTCTACCAGACCAATGTTTTAACAAAATAGTTGATCTCAGTAGGTCAGATTGAAACATTGATATAAGTATTTGATTTACTATTTTATTAGGCTCTATACCAATAAAATAAAACATAAACACTGATTTATCTTTTGCTAGAAATTCAAGAACTTTATCAATGTTGTACGCTTTTGGGTTAGAGCTTAATACCATTATTTTTGTTTTTACATCTGTTGCGGTGTCAAAATTGTTGAAAATCTTAATATAGTCGCCAAGGTTGTTTTGAGTTTGAAAATTAGGGATTATTCTGTTGCTGTTATGTAGTGCTTGAACCAAACTTTCTCGAAGCCTTTCGTCTTCTCCCGCAATTAAATATTCAATAATTCTTCCTCTGATATTTACATTCTCGATGAAGCCTGCTATTAAAATTTCGTTTTTGTATTGATTAACTTTTGCATCTAATTCTGATTTGAGTTGTAAATAATCCTTTGATTCAACAAACGATATTGCTCGAGCCGGTGCAGAAAGGATTGCGTTTTTTGCTTTTTCGGAGACGACAAACTTTATGCCTGATGGACTGATGTTATTTGTTGCCTCTACTAGTCGTGCAAGATTTCCATCAAAGCCAAGCTCGGCATGAATACTAAATAACTTCTCAAAATTTTCTGGTGAATTAGTAAGTTTCCCAAAAGTTTTTACAATGTCAGAGCCATTAATACTCCCTCGTATATTATCTACACGGAATTGTTGTGAACTATGACTAACTTTTTGCAAAAAGGTGCTATTTGCAATATAAAGTATATTTTCTTGTGGAGTTACTAAACAAACAAAAAATGGAAGATGGTCGTATTTTTGAAGATTTGAAAGTGAAATAACTGTATTTGAAAAACTATTTGAAGATGAATAGCTAAACCGAACAGAAAAATTTTTTGAATAAAAAACAGACCTATCTTTTGTTAACTTAAATGTCTTTTGGACATCTTCAATAAGTACGGCTTTATTACCAATACCATTTTTGGATTTTACAAATTCAATAAATGCTTTGATTTCTTTATTTATCATATAAGTTTGTTGCTAAATAGGTTTGTATCGTTTTTTACCTTTTCTTTTTTACCGGTTCCATTCATTTGTTCATTAAGTGTGTTTCTTTCCCAGAATACACCATCAGAATATCCCTGTATCTCTTTATTGTCGCCGATTGTCTCAAGACGTTTTTCGGCAAGACAACAATAATGTTCGTCAATCTCTATGCCAACATATCTCCGTCCAAGTTTTTTGGCTACAACTGAAGTTGTCCCTGAGCCTAAAAATGGATCAAAAACAATATCGTTTGGTTTTGAGCTCGCCAAAATAACCTTAGCAACTAACTTTTCTGGCTTCTGTGTTGGATGGTCAGTATTTTCCGGCATTGACCAAAATGGAATGGTTATGTCAGTCCAAACATTTGATGGAAAGGTTATTCTATATTTTCCATCTGAACTTTCCTCCCAGTCCTTTGCATCTCCATTTTGGTCTTTGTACGGCGCGATTACTTTGCGTTTCATCTTTACAGAATCAACATCAAAATGATAATCATCTGATAATGTACAAAACCAAATATCCTCCGAGCAATTTTTCCAGTTACTTTTTGCTCCTCGTCCTTTCTCACGCTCAAAAGTGATACGATTTTGAATTTTGAAATACTTTTTTGCAACATTAAAAATTGCTCCTGAAGATTTCCAATCACCGCAAATATAAATTGAAGCGTTTGGTTTTAGTGTACGAATAAGTTTTGCAACCCATGAATCTAGCCACTCCTCATATTGCTCCGATTTCATTTCCTTAAATGATGTGGCGTTGAATGTTTTGTTTAAATTATATGGAGGATCAACAAAAACTAAATCGACAAAATTATCTGGTAAGTATTCCAGTGCTTCAAAAATATCCTGATGAATAGTTTTATTTTCAATATCATTTAATGAAACCTTTTTGTTGAGTTTGACTAATTTTTTTTTAAAAATTGAAACTTCGTCATCACCTAGATTGATGGTTCTATTTCTTGGTGCCCTTTGTTTTTGTACGTTATTTATCATAGTAAGTTATTGTTAATAGTATAGTGTATTCCCTTTATAAATAAATCGTTTCCGTAGCGTAGCGGAGGAAACACCATATACCCCCCCTCTAAAAAAATAAAAATAAAATTTGTTCATTATAGAAAAGTGTAAGGTGTTAGCCGTAAAAAGAAAAGCATATTTCATATAACGTTTGCCCATCATCCGAAGTGCGAAGCATTTGGGTGAAGCGTAGCGAAACCGGATATGGGCTGTTGGGCGATGTAAAATTTCAAATTCTTTTTTATTTTCCTTTTAGAGATGCCGATGCTATA
>JAQVDG010000414.1 GCA_028698395.1 Weeksellaceae bacterium | reverse complement strand
TTCCGAGAGGACAACCTCCCTGAATCATAAAGTCTGAAATTACCCTGTGAAACGTAAGTCCGTCATAATACGGTTTTCCTTGCGGACGAGCCGAATTTTCGAGATTTCCTTCTGCAAGTCCTACAAAATTCCCGACTGTTCCGGGTGTTTTATCGTGAGTCAATTTTACTACAACCGACCCTTTGTTCGTGTTGAATTTAGCATAAATTCCGCTTTCCATATTTTTTGATATTTTTAGAAATGCAAAGGTACGGTTATTTTAGGAGTTAAAAGTCAGTATTTTAGTTTTTTTAAGACCTTTTGTTGTTGGAAAGAGCAGATTAGTTTGTATTTTTGTCTTACATAGAATTTATAAATTGTTGAGAACAACTACTACCCTATTTATAGAAAACCCAAGACTATTTAAAAATCGAATTCTCGATTGGGCAAACCAATTCAGAGAGGTCGTATATTTAGACAGCAACGATTATCCGCAAGAATATTCTTCTTATGATATGATTTTGGCTGTGGAGGCTTTTACCCTGATAAAAACCGATTATACCGATGCCTTCGGGAAGTTAAGCGAATACTACCACACTACCAAAGACTGGCTTTTCGGGTATTTATCTTATGATTTGAAAAACGATACGGAAAAATTGTTTTCTCAAAATTTTGACGAATTGGGATTTTCCGACTTGTTCTTTTTTCAACCCAAAAAACTGTTTTTACTCAAAGGGAACTCACTTGAAATTCAGTACTTACGAATGGTTGATGATGAAATAGAGTCAGATTTTAAAGAAATAGTTGAAAGTCATAAAGTCGAAAGTCAAGGGACAGAATTGGAAATTGGCATCAAACAGCGTATTTCTAAAGAAAAATACCTCGAAAAAGTTTCTAACGTATTGGAGCACATTCAGAAAGGCGATATTTACGAAGCTAATTTCTGTATGGAGTTTTATGCGGAAAATACTCAAATCAACCCGTTAGAAACCTACCGAAAGCTCAATCGAATTTCCGAATCACCTTTTTCGGCTTATTTTAAAAACCTCAACCAATACGTTTTGTGTTCCTCTCCCGAACGCTATTTGAGAAACGAAAACAATAAAATTATCTCGCAACCCATCAAAGGTACTTCCAAAAGATTTGAAGATTCAGAACTTGACAACAAATCTAAAACCGAACTTGTAAACAACCCGAAAGAGCGTTCCGAAAACATTATGATAGTCGATTTAGTTCGCAATGATTTGTCCCGAACAGCCGAAAAATCATCGGTAAAAGTAGAAGAATTATGCGGAGTTTACAGCTTTAAACAAGTACATCAGTTGATTTCTACTATTACTTCAATTAAAAACAATAAAAACACTGTAATTGAAGTGATTAAAAATTCTTTCCCTATGGGAAGTATGACCGGTGCTCCGAAAATTTCGGCTATGCAAATCATCGAAAATCAGGAAGAAACCAAGCGTGGAATTTACAGCGGTTCTATCGGATATTTTGAACCTAACGGAAATTTTGATTTTAATGTAGTTATACGAAGTATTCTATACAATTCAGACCATAATTATCTCTCTTTTTCCGTGGGTAGTGCCATTACCGCAAAATGTAATCCTCAGCAAGAGTATAACGAATGTTTGCTCAAAGCTAAAGCAATGAAAGAAGTTTTGGGGAGTTGAAAGTGGAAAGTTTAAAATGGAAAATTGAAAGTGGAAAATTTTGTTTTTTATATGAGTTCAGGATATGATTTTGCTCTATGCTTTTAAACACCTCTTAAACCTGTAAACAAAAAACCGAGCCTTTCGACTCGGTTTTTTTGAAAACTAACAAAAACAAAAATTATTATAACAATTCGTATTCAAATACAGGGAAACCTCTTTCTCCTGCATCGTTGGTAAGTGCTCTGAAAACTAATTTATACAAGTTTCCTGCTGCATCTTTCACTACGTAAAAACGGTCATCTTTTATACTTGGTAAAGTTCCGGGACCTCCACCTACTCTCCAAGTATCTCCGATAACTCTCTGGTCTGCTACCGATGTCCAAAAATTAGTATCAACCACATCTTCAGCTGTAAAAGAAGTGAAAGCATCATTCAAATCTTCTCCCTCAAGCAAAACAGCGTAAACCTGTGTTCCTCCGTGAACGTTAGTTGTAATAAAATCAGCAAAATAATAGGTTATAACACCTCCTGCAAATGGATAATAATTAGTAAACCCTGAGAAATTCAAATCCCATTTATCTTTTTGAGGTTGAACATTTACAACTGAATCTGTATCAAAGCTAAAGAAAGTAAAATTAAAATTACTGTCTTTAGAAATGTTTACGGTTTGGTGTGTAGTAGCATCAATATCCGCATAGTGCAACGTATATCCGCTTCCGTTTCTGGTAATTCTTATTTTTTTCCAACCTCTTGCATCTCCGTCAAGAGCAACAGAACCTACATCAGGAGTTGTAGTTCCTACTTCGTATCCTAAGTTTACCAGATAAACCTTGTTATCTGTATCATTAGCCGAAATTTCTGCAATAGCAGTTCCTTCTCCACCTCCTGCTCCTTCTAAAGTTCCGGTTGGGTCATCGACATAACCTAAAGAAGACATAGTTGAGTAACCTACCGCTACCGTTGCGTCAGACTCCTGCACTTGGTCAATATCGGTAGTTTCGAGTTGTTTAACAGCCATTTTAATAGAACCGTTGATGATTACTCTGAATTTATCTCCGGTTGCAAATCCTAAATCCCAGCTATCTCTCTTAACAGCTGTTTGTTCGGTTGTGCTTAAATCAATATAAACCTGATTTGGCTGGTTTGGTCCTCCTACCGAAGGTTCAACAACAGCTTCGTTT
>JAQVDG010000413.1 GCA_028698395.1 Weeksellaceae bacterium | reverse complement strand
GAGTTGTATGTTCCGATAGCCCTTCTCCTTTATCGAAAGAAAACAGCGTGATGTTTCCAGCTTTACTTTTAGTTACTTGTTTGCTGATTACACCACCTTCGGAGTATTCGATTGCTAATTCCAGATTGAAAATCTTCTTTTTATCAAATGTTGCCATACTGTTCACTTTTAGTTTATTTAATGTTAGTTAGTATTCACTCGCAAAGGTAAATAAACTTTTTAATAGTGCAAGTATTTTTTTGAAAAAATTATTTTCTCCTCTTCAACCATTTATACCCTTCAAACCACAAAACAGACACGCTAGCAATCAAAAACGAAGTGCCTAATTCGTTTATATTCAAGCTATCCAAATGGAAAAACTGAGCAAATACATGCACATACAATATTGCAAAAAGTAAAACTAAAGTTGCACCGATAACGATAGGGAAGAGTTTGTTTTTGTTTTTAGAGGTTTCTAAAATACTGTAGGTAAAAGAGCGATTGGTTAGGCTCAATAAGATGTTGGCAAAAATTAAAGTGGTAAAAACCATCGCTCTCGTGGTTTCTTCATCTCCGCCTTGCTGAACGGTCAATTGATAAGCAAATAACACCCCTGCGGTAATCATTAATCCCTGAATGATACTGATGCTTAATTCTTTCCAATTTAGAAAAGTATCGGTCATTTTCCGTGGTTTTTGGCTCATCGTTCCTTTTTCCATCGGCTCGTTTTCATATACAATAGAACAAGTAGGTCCCATAATTAATTCTAAGAAAATAACGTGAACAGGTGTAAAAATATGCGGAAAAACCCAGCCTAAAAACAAAGGCAAGGAAACGGTTAGAATAATCGGTATATGAATGGAAATAATGTATTGAATTGCTTTTTTGATGTTGGTGTAAATTCTTCTTCCTGCTGCAATTCCAACGACCAATTTATCCAAATCATCATTGATAATCACCAAAGAAGCCGCTGCTTTGGCTATTTCCGTGCCTTTATTTCCCATCGCTACGCCAATATGTGCTGCCTTGAGTGCGGGAGCATCGTTTACGCCATCGCCCAACATCGCTACCACTTCTTCGTCTTTCTTAAAAGCATTGACCATTTTTAATTTGGCTTCGGGAAACATTCTGGTAAACAAAGTAGTTTTTCTTGAAAGTTCAATCAATTCAGTCTCGGAATGATGGACGATTTTAGCACCGTTTACAGCAGGTGTATTGTTTTTAATTCCGGCTTGTCGTGCAATGGCATTTGTCGTGTCTTCATTATCTCCCGTAATCACTTTTACCTTAATTCCTGCATCGTAAATATGTTGAAACACTTCTTGAATACCTTGTTTGGGTGGATCATAAAACACAGTAAATCCTAAGAATTCAAAGTTGAAATCTTGTTGCTTTTTTGGGAAATCAGTTCCTTCAAAATGGGCTTTGGCAACACCCAATAAACGATAGCCTTGTTTTCCTAAATCTTTGATACGCTGCCGCAACTTGTCTTTTTCATTTTCAGATAAATTAGAAACCGCCAAAATCGCTTCAGGTGCACCTTTGGTAGCAATAATTCGCTCTTTTTTTTCATTTTCAAAAAGATGGGTCATCATTGGTGGTTTTCCCTCCAGCGGATATTCGTGTATCATTCGGAATACTTGCCGTTTATCTTCTTTTTGGGTTTCTTCATACACTTTGTGCAAGGTTTTTTCCATCGGGTCAAAAGGCACAGGCTCACTGCTCCACATCGCATATTGTATCAATTCAGAAAGTGAATTATTCGTCAATTGTTCCTCTTCATAAAGTTGATTGGTTTTATAGTCAAAAAGTGCTTTTAACTGCATCGAATTTTCGGTAATTGTTCCGGTTTTATCGGTGCAAATCACGGTTGTACTTCCCAAGGTTTCTACTACGCTACTTCGTTTGATAATAATGCCTTCTTTCATCAATTTCCAAGCTCCCAATGCCATAAAAGTGGTAAAAGCAACTGGGATTTCTTCGGGTAAAATGGACATAGCCAAGGTTAGCCCTGCCAATAAACTTTCAATCCAATCTCCGGATTTCCAAAAACTATATCCCCAAACCATCAAGAAAACGACAATACCAATGACAGCCATCCATTTAACGAAATTATTGATCTGGATTTGTAAAGGTGAGCGTTCTTCTTGAATTTCTTGAATGGATTTCCCGATTTTCCCTAATTTCGTAGCATAGCCAATTTTTTCTACTTCAAAAACTGCCAAACCCGAAACGACCAAGGTCCCGCTATATACATTTCTATCCTCCGTTTCTTGACTTTTAAAAACCGAAAATGTTTCGCCCGTAAGTGATGCTTCATTGACAGAAAAGTCATTGCTGTGTACAATTTTTCCATCGGCATTGATCATTTTCCCTTCTTCAATAATACACAAATCACCCACCGCAATTTCGTGTGTTGGAATTTGGATTACTTTTGAATTTCGGATGACTGTACTCAAAGGTTCATTGAGTTTTTCCAATGCTTCCAACGCCTTTTTACTACGATTATCCTGATAAAAAGAAATTCCTGAAACGGCAACAATAGCCCCGAACATAAAAATAGCTTCACCATAATCACCCACAATCAAGTAAATAATTGCCACGGCAATCAGCAATAGCAACATCGGCTCTTTTAAAATATCTAAGAGTAACGAAACCCAAGAACTTTTTTGAGCGGCATTTATTTTGTTGAAGCCGTGTTTTTTCTGAGAAGCTAAAACTTCATCAGAAGTGAGTCCTGTGAGATGAGAAGGGATGTTGAATGTCATAGAATTAAGAATTAAGAATTAAAAATGAAGAATTATGAATTAAGGTTTTTTTAGAGCTTTGAGCTAAAC
>JAQVDG010000412.1 GCA_028698395.1 Weeksellaceae bacterium | reverse complement strand
AGTACTTTTGTTCATTGTAGACTTGTTTTGTGATGAATACAAAGCTACAATTATTAGTACGACGGGCAAAACTCAAATTTGCCCGCGTACTTTTTCTAAAAAGTTTTTATCGGACAACAGTGAATAACAATAAATAAATTTGGTTATTTCATAGAAATTAACTAAACTTGCCAGCATATTTATTTTACTTTTGAAACTATTTAGTACGTCGTACAAAACGAACAGGAACATGATTTTCACACAAGTACATGATACTTGCGGAGTTCCATACGACCTTAATGTAAGAGAATAAAATATTATCGTATGAAAAAAATAACTTCAATTCTTTTCTTAGCGCTTATCATAGCAGCTTGTTCAAAATCGGATGAGGTTAATCTTAATCCTATCGTTAAATCCACGTTGACCGGGAAAATTGAAAAAGGACCTTTTCTTACCGGTTCAAAGATCACATTGTACGAATTGGACAAAGATTTAAAACCAACAGGTAAAAATATTTTTAAGACAGAAACGACAAACAATAAGGGCGATTTTATTTTCGACAGTAAAATGGAGCTTTCGAGTCAGTTTGTTGAATTGGAGATATCCGGCTATTTTTATAACGAAGTAACGGGAAAAATATCTTCTTCTCCAATTATGCTCAATGCTTTGGCCGATGTCTCCGGAAAAAACAAAGTGAATGTAAATATCATCACGCATTTGGTTTATAAAAGAATAAAGAATCTGGTTTCGGAAGGTTTAAGCTTTTCTGTTGCCCAAAAACAGGCGCATAATGAACTGTTGAAAGTTTTTTCCATCACCAAAGATATTAAAAATGCTGATGATATATGTTTGGAGGATGGCGATGAGGATGCAGCTGTACTTCTTGCGATTTCATCAGTTTTACTTTACGAAAAAAAGGAAGGTGAGTTTTCAGAGTATATTGCCAAACTAAGCAATGATTTCGCTACTGACGGTGTCGTATCGGAAAATAATCTGATTGAACAGATTAGATCGGGTCAAAAAAATGTGAATTCCATTCAAGTGATGAAAAATTTAAAATCTTATTTTTCTGATCAAGGGGAAGAAACAATTGTGGTTGAAGATATTCGAAAGTTTATTGACGCAAATGGTGATGGCGTATTGGATGATGCTGATGCTACATTTGAAAATAATCCTTATAGTGAAATAATAAGTGATTATATTTTTGGAAATGAGGATGTCTATAAACAAGCTTTAACAGCTTCTTATCCGAAAATTCGCAGCTATTTTGAGAATATGCTTGTGTTGGATGCTGCAAGGTGTAATCTAATTGATTATAAAGTAAATATTTCCCCCGGCAATTCTATTCTTAATGATGCTTGGGGCCAAGCATACCAGGCTATTAGAATGTTGAATCAGTTAATTGAACATTCAGTTGATATATCAAGCTTTGATACAAAACCCTATCTTTCCACATCAAAAGTGTTGCGAGCCTTAATTTATCTGGATATGATTCAGCATTGGGGTGATGTGCCATTTATTACAGAGCAATTATCAATAGAAGGAATGTTTATTCCCAGAACGAATAAGGATGAAATTTTAATCGCTTTGCTTACAGATCTGAATGAATCTGTCCCCTATTTGAATGAAAAGACACAGCATGATCAGATACTTGTCTCGAAAGATTTGGCAAATGCTTTGATTGGAACAATTTACCTGGAACAAAAGGATTATAGTAAAGCTATATCCTTCTTCAGTAAAATTACCGATAAAAATCAGCCTTCCCCCCTAAGTAACGCTGTCTATACTGATATCAATAATACTGAGGCAATATTTGCATTACTCTATTCTGATAAAGAAAACTCTCAACCTTTTGAGGTTTTTAACCAATATCTGAAAAAAGGGACTTTACATCCAATTTACAGGAATACAGGTATCTATCTCAATTATGCCGAATCATTGGAAGCCACAAACAGGAGTACAGAATTGTTAAGTGTACTGAATCAGATCAGGATTTCGGGAAATTTGAATCAGTTACAGGAGCTGCCATCGAATCCAAAATATGAAATTGCAGATATGTGGAAAAAATTCATTGGCTCCGATTATGGCTACTTTGCACTCCTCAAACGATTGGGTATCGCGGGCGAACTTTTAGATATTCAAAGTTACCAGCAGCTGTATCCTATTCCTCTCAATGAATTAGCATTTAATCCAAATATGACACAAAATCCCGGATATTGATAAAAGTATTGTATTATAATACGCAATAGTCTCTACGTTTTTTCCGGATAAACCGTAAAAAAGCCACAAAGCGAGAATCGGGCACGGCATAAACAACATGCAATTTTAAACAATATATAGTGCCTGAAAGAAAACTAAGTTATTTTCAGTCCTTGATAAGAAAGCGTCAAATACAAGGCTTTCGAAGTTTTTGAACTTAGGGAGTTTACTATTCGTAAATGACTGCTTCAAAAACGAGAATAACGCAGTAGTTGGCGTTTTCTTGCAAAGGCTATATAGGTAAAGTTCGTGACCGAATCGCCTTTATCAATGAAAACCCCGCAAAGATACGGAGGCTTTCGCTGTAATCTTGCAAGGTCAAGCCCTTCGGGTTTCCGATGAAATCTCCAATTCCGCATGTCCGGAAATCGTATTTCATCGGAAAACCTTGCCGATTACAAAGCCCCCTTTGCTGATCGCTAAGTTTTCATATTATTCCTTCACTATATTTCGGGTTTGCTGAATAATTGGCATTTGTGTTGTATATCAGTAAATTAGTTGGTAAAAAATTTGCATAACTGCAAGAAATTGAGTATTTTTACTTCATAAACCTTGCATTTCATGATACGATACAAGAG
>JAQVDG010000411.1 GCA_028698395.1 Weeksellaceae bacterium | reverse complement strand
AGTAGAAACAAAATAGGCTGATAAAACCCAGCCAAGGATAAAACAATCGTTAAAAACAAAACAAAAGCAATTGAAAGAATGTAAAAATAAACTTTGCTCTCTTTGCTCTTGGTATAACTGAGAATCAAAGCAGGAAAACCAAAGGCCAAAACACTGGAACCCACCTCAATAATCTTTTTATAAAACTCTAACTGTCCATAATCCTCTTTGGCCAAATAACCTGCAGCAAAAAAAAGCATAAAATATTCGAGCCCACGACTTATAACAATTGAACCTCCATAAAAGATATAATTCTTGTTAAAAAGACTTTTCAGCATGATAAAGTTTCAAAATTATACATCCATATTTTTTGTACACAACAAAAATTAAAAAGACTCTAATTGTAGTTATTGCATAAAATATCCTCAATGATTCACCCCACAAAAATCTAATACCACCTTATCCTTCCCTATCTCTAAATCTAAAAACTCCTTATGCGCAACCAAAAAAGCGATGATGTCTGCTTTTTCTATGGCTTCCTGATAATCAGTTAATTTGAAAATATTGTGTTCACTGATATTGGGTTCAACGATGAAATATTCTTCATCATTGGCATTTTGTAGCACGCGCTGAATAATATATCGAGCAGGCGATTCTCGCAAATCATCTATATTGGGCTTAAAAGCCATTCCCATCAAGGAAATCTTAGGGGTTTTATTGTATTTAAGCTTAAATTCTTTGCGAGCTTCAGCTATCTTTTCTGCACACCAAAATGATTTATAATTATTGATTTCCCTTGCTTTACCGATGATACGAGATTCCAATGGATAATCAGAAACTATAAAATAAGGATCTACTGCGATACAATGTCCACCTACCCCGCAACCGGGTTGCAATATATTTACTCTCGGATGTTTGTTTGCTAATTCAATCAATTCCCACACGTTAACATCTGCTTTGTCACATATCAATGAAAGCTCATTGGCAAAAGCAATCTGAACATCACGAGAGGAATTTTCTACCAACTTACACATCTCAGCAGTTTTGGAATTGGTTTTATGCAATTCTCCTTTTACAAACCGGCGATAAAATGCTGCTGCCTTTTCAGTTGACTCCTCATCTACTCCTCCAATTACCCGGTCGTTATGTACCAACTCATACATTACATTTCCTGGCAAAACTCGCTCCGGACAATATGCCATAAATAATTTTCCTTTCAATTCCGGACGCTTAGCAAAAATCAATTCTTGCATTTTTCCAGTTGTTCCAACCGGAGAAGTAGATTCTATAATATACAAATCTCCTTCCTCCAAAAATGGAATTATATTCTCCGTTGCTGCCTGTACATAAGAAATATCAGGTTCATGATCTCCTTTAAAAGGCGTAGGTACCACAATCAAATAAACATTAGCTGAAACCGGATTCATACTTGCCTTAAAATATCCTGACTCAACAGAATGAGCTACCGCTGTATCCAAATCAGGTTCTACTATATGAATTTTACCTTGATTAATCGTGTCAACTACATTTTGATTAATATCCACACCCAAAACTTTTATTTGATTTTGAGCAATGAGAGCCGATGTAGGTAAGCCAATGTAACCTAAACCAATGGTTACAACTTCCGGTTGATAATTAGTTTGCATTTTCTTTTATGAATTTTACAATCCTTTCACTTGCTTTTCCATCGCCATAAGGATTATGTGTTTTACTCATTTTGTGATAAGCTTCATCATCATTTAATAAACGAGAAGCTTCTGAAATTATTTTTTCTTTGTCTGTTCCTACCAAAATAACAGTTCCTGCTGTTACCGCTTCTGGTCTTTCTGTTGTTTCTCTCATTACCAAAACGGGTTTTCCCAAACTTGGTGCTTCTTCCTGAACACCTCCACTATCTGTAATAATCAAATAAGACTTTTCCATCAACCAAATAAACGCCGGATAGGCAAGAGGTGAAATCAAAGAAATATTTTCAATTCCTGATAAGATTTTATAGACCGGTTCTTTTACATTTGGATTTAAATGTACCGGATAAATTATCTGAACACCCGGATTCTCTTCCGCAATCTGCTTCAAAGCTTCACAAATCCGAATAAAGCCTTCTCCGTGATTCTCTCTTCGGTGTCCGGTAACTAAAATAATTTTTTTGTTGGGTTGAATTATTCCGGATAAAGTTTCGATTTCTGAATCTCGGAAATCAGCATTATTTACTTTCTCAATTCCATAAAGAAGTGCATCAATTACCGTATTTCCGGTTACGCAAATTGAAACTTCCGATTTAGCTTCTCTTACTAAATTTTCTTTGGAATTTTCTGTTGGAGAAAAATGAAAATCCGTCACAATTCCCGTAACCTGACGATTCATTTCTTCCGGAAAAGGAGACTGCAAATTATGTGTTCTTAACCCCGCCTCGATATGACAAACTTTTGCTTTACTGTAAAATGCTGCCAAACTTGCCGCCATTGTTGTGGTTGTATCTCCATGAACATAAACATAATCCGGCTGAAACTCTTCTAAAACTAACTTTAATCCCAAAATAATATCCGAAGTCAAATTATATAAATTCTGATTAGGACGCATCAAATTCAAATCATAATCCGCATCCAATTCAAAAAAATCCATTACCTGATCTAACATTTCTCTGTGTTGGGCCGTTAAACAGACTTTGGTGATAAATAAATCAGAATGTTTTTTAAATTCATGAATTAATGGCGCCATTTTAATAGCTACTGGGCGAGTTCCAAAAATAATCAGATTTTTTAACTTCATTTTTTTCTGTTAAAGTTTATAAAGATTTGCAAATGTAGGAGTTTTT
>JAQVDG010000410.1 GCA_028698395.1 Weeksellaceae bacterium | reverse complement strand
ATCTATAAGTTTTATCGTGAGTGAGCTAGAATCCAACATAGAAATCATAAACAGAAATATTCACTATCACGAAGAAATCAAAAAGGGCTTTGATAGTTTACGGTTAAACCTTTCGGAAGAAATTGCTTATTCCACCTACTTTGCAAATCATCAATTCCGTGCAGAACAAATACCCGGTTGGGCAGGTATTGGAATTACCAGATTGGAAAATATCGCATTTGAAAGTGCAAAAATTGGCGGAATCATACAGAATATGGACATTGATGAAGTAAAGCAAATTTCTTCTGCTTATCAAATACTTGATGTCAATCAGGAATTTGGAGATAGAATAACCCAAAAATTAATGGCTATGAGTTCAGAATCCAAGGTTTTGGATATGATTGCGATTCTCGAATTATTGACAAATGACTACCTATTCAATGAAAAAATTTTGGTAGATGAATTAAATAAAACCCTTGAAAACTTGAAGAAATAAAATGGATATGAAGGTGTTTTACGAAAAATATAAGCCAGTCATTGTTTTTTACTTATTAGCTTGCTTATTCTCTTGGCCCTTTTTCCTGTGGCGAGATGTATATAGTGACAGTTGGAACAATCTGAATATTCATTACCTGTTAAAGATTAGTCTAATAATGTGGGGACCCGGGCTGTCTGCCATAATTTGTAGCTTTATTTTCAGAGACAGGACGAAGAAGACAATAACTTTTTTCGGAACATCGGTTATTAAAAGCCTATTATTTTGGGGTGTACCAATGACTTTGTTTTTAATTTTCGGGTTCAAAGGTTACGAAGGTTCATATACGAATTTTGCTATTTATATGGCAGGAACATTCATTTTTACACTCGGAGAAGAACTTGGTTGGCGTGGATTTTTACAAGACCAACTCAACCACTTACCAAAGTGGAAACGCTACCTTGCTATCGGAGTAATGTGGGAACTGTGGCACTTTACGACAAGAACACTATCGGGAAATATGATTGCAAGAATATTGCGACCGCTGATGTTTATCGTTCCCAACTCTGTACTTTCTTGGATATTGGGAGAAAGCGTAAATAAATCGAAATCCATTATTGTTGCTGTAACACTTCATTCTTGGATAAATATTCTGATTGAGTTCGGCAACACAAATACATACATCATCTTTGGACTATCTGTGCCTTTTTGGTGTTTTATGCTTTTAAAATGGAATAAAAACGAAACTATAAATGCGAATACATAAAATTACACTTCTTCTTTTCCTGATATTATCTTTAAAAACATTTGCCCAAAACAGGCAAAACTTTATCGGAATAAATCCGAGTATTACAGTTGAACCCTTTTATAACAAGGGCGAGTTTGATGTTAATATATTTCCTTTTGTTTACCAACGGACAATAACTAAAATAGCTGATTTAAGATTTACGTCTGTGCTGAATTTGGGAATACGAAACAACGGAAACAGCATAAGTCATTTCGGATTAGAAACAGCATTCCCTGTATTTTTCAAAAAGAAAGAAGATAAAACAGAACTTTCAAAAGGCTTTTTTATAGCACCTGTCATTAGCCTGACAAGAAACAGAATGGATGACCACAATAACATAGGGACTTGGGTTGAACCCGGGTACAACTTATTGTTTGACAATAAATTTGCAATGTCGTTTGGTTTGCAGATTGGTGGAACATACTTCAATTATGACAATGGTACAGACAAATGGAGAAGCCACTTTGGAGTAAAAATAATTTTTGGTAAATGGCTGTGAATACAACAAAACAACGAACCGCTAACAGGCGTTTGGCTCAATGGCGGGTTCAGTGGTTAATTGAACATTCTACCTCGCATCAACTTTTGTGGTTTATTGACAGTTTTGTGCTCCGAAATCCGCCACTGCGCCAAGCGCCAAACCGTTATCGGCAACCTTAGACGATGCATCGTCCTAAAATAGGTTGACTCTTTAAATGACATGAGTATATACCAGTATATATAAACAAGTTAAAATAAAGAGTACAACATGAAAGAAGAAAAAAACAAAGAACAGCAACCCTGTCGAAAAAGAAACGGTAAATCCGTATCTTTTGAGTTCAAGATTTTCGTCATTGAACAAATCAATAATGGGCAAATTTCGTTAAATTACGCCTCAGAAAAGTATAATATCTCCAGGAGCACCCTTTCCTACTGGCGAGATAAATTAAGTAACTACACTTCTAAAAACAAGCGTATGAGTCTAGAACAAGAAAACAAAGAACTAAGAGAACGATTGGAAGAGTTGGAATGTATCAAAGAATTTCAGCAAGACATTATCATTGAATTTGAGAAAGTTACAGGAAAGGAATTATCAAAAAAGTATTTACCCAAACACTTAGCAAACGAGATACAGAAAAAGAAGAAAAAGCTTTCAAAGTAAAATATCTGTATGAAGTGTTTGGGATAACGAAACAAGCTTATTATAAACGGATTAAAGCCAGTTTAAAGAAAGATGAAAGAGACGCTATTATTTTAGGGATGGTACAAGATTTAAGAAAAAAACACCCTAGAATGGGTACTAGAAAACTCTATGAATACATTAAGATGATGACTGCTGAAATGAATATTCATATCGGTAGAGATGCGCTTTTTACGTTGCTTCGACAAAATGGATTATTGGTAAAAAAAACAAAACGTTTTCACATTACAACGAACTCTAATCATTTCTTTTATAAATCACCTAACAGACTAAAAGACATTGAATTAACACACAGTGAACAAGCAGTTGTTGCTGACATTACTTACATTAAAACCGATGAAGGAAACGCTTATCTAGCACTCGTCACAGACCCGTATTCAAAGAAAATCATGGGGTA
>JAQVDG010000409.1 GCA_028698395.1 Weeksellaceae bacterium | reverse complement strand
GATAGTTTTTCTCTTCCAATTCCGTTAATGAAAAACCCAATTAAGGGTAATAATGGGATGAACCAAATATATTTTTCCATAGATTTTAATGCTTTAATCGGTTTAAGGATTTAATATCCACATTGTATTGTTTTCTGTAAAACAGTATCATAATCGAAAGCCCAACGGCTACTTCTGCTGCGGCAACTACCATAATAAAAAGAACCAACATTTGGCCATCGACTCCGGCATTGGTTCCTAAATTTTTTGCATGGTGCATTTTTGAAAATGCCACCAAAAGTAAGTTGACGGAATTCAACATTAATTCAACACACATCAGCATGATGATGATATTTCGTCTGACCATTACCCCAATCATTCCTAATGAGAAAAGGGTTAATGAGAGAAATAAATAGTAACTAATCGGTATCATTCGTTTATTATCTTTTTATTTTTAAATTACTCTAAGGAGCTATTATTTTTTTGTTTCTAATTTTTCTTCTTCTCGTTTTTTGGATAGTAAAACAGCTCCAATCATAGCTCCCATAAACAGAATACTTGCTAACTCAAACGGAATTACATATTCACTGTACAAAACTTCTCCTAATTTTTCGGTTAATCCAATTTCTCCATCTGCTGTTAATATTTCGTTACTTATACCGGCTCGGTTGAAAATATTGGCTGTCAGTACAAAAAATAAAATGGAGGCAATGCTTCCGGCTATTATAATAAAGGATTTACTAAAATTTTTGTCTTCTTTGTTCAGATTCATCAACATAACGACGAATAAAAATAAAACCATAATAGCTCCACCATACACGATGATATTGACGACAGCTAAAAATTGGGCATTGAGTAATACGTAATGTGCACTTATACTAAAAAATGTAATAATTAGATATAAAATAGAGTGAATCGGGCTTTTAGACGAAATGGTCAAAACAGCGGCTAAAACAGTTAATCCGGCTAATATGAAAAATAAAATTTCTGCTGTACTCATTCTTTTTTGTTTTTGGGATGAGGAATTAACAAATCTTCTTTGGTATAAATGAAGTTTTTGCGGTCAAAACTTGCCGGAGCAACTGTTTGTGATAAATAAACAGCATCTTTTGGACAAGCTTCTTCGCAAAAACCACAAAAAATACAACGTAACATATTGATTTCATATTTGGCAGCGTATTTTTCTTCCCGGTATAGATGTTCTTCTCCCGGTAGTCGTTCTGCTGCTTCCATAGTAATCGCTTCAGCTGGACACGCCAAAGCACAAAGCCCGCAAGCCGTACAATTTTCTCTTCCTTCTTCGTCCCGATTCAAGACGTGAAGTCCACGGAAAGTAGGGGCAAATTCTCTTTGAACTTCGGGGTAATTAACCGTTACTTTTTTCTTAAAAAAGTGCTTAATGGTAATCCACATCCCGATGAATATATTGACTAAATAGAGCTTTTCCCAAAATGTCATGGGACTGCGGTCTATTGGTTTTGCTTTATTTGTTAGAAGTTCCATCTTCTTTTTTTTAATGTTTAATTAATTAAAAAAATATAATATGATAAATCCGGTTACCAATAAATTGATTAAAGCTAATGGTAACAATTTTTTCCATCCTAAATTCATTAATTGGTCATAACGGAAACGCGGTAAAGTCCAACGTACCCACATGAACAAAAATATAAAGAAACAAGCTTTAGCGAATAAAGTCAGGAAGTGTAAAACTGCCATGGTATTCATCCCCAAGCTTTCGGTCAGTTTAGCATCATTCACAAAAGGAATATCGTATCCTCCAAAATACAAAGTAGCTAAAATTACGGAGCTGATGAAAATATTTACGTATTCTGCAAATAGGAAAAATCCTAATTTCATGGAAGAATATTCGGAGTGGTAACCACCGATTAATTCATTTTCAGCCTCCGGAAGGTCAAAAGGTGTACGATTGGTCTCTGCAAAAGAACAAATCAGGAAAATAATGAAGCCGACAGGTTGAAGTAAAACATTCCAATAGCCGTCCATTTGTAAATCCACAATATGGTTCAATCGTAAAGAACCGGTCATCATCAAAATAGTTAATAGAGCCAATCCCATAGGTAATTCGTATGAAATGATTTGAGAAGCGGCACGAAGTCCTCCCATCAAAGACCATTTGTTGTTGGAAGCCCATGAACCTAACATGATGCCGTAAACGCCCAAACTTAATACACCCAAAATATAAAGAAATCCAATATTAATATCGGCAATAAGTGGCGTAATGGTTCTGTCGCCCCATGTAAATTCTGTACTCCAAGGAATAACGGCACCTGTCATACAAGCCAGAATCATGGCTAAGGTCGGGCCTAAAATAAATAGGAATTTTTCAGCATGGCGTGGTGTGATTTCTTCTTTGAAGAATAATTTTCCACCATCGGCGAGTGGTTGTAATAAACCACCCCAACCGGCTCTATTGGGGCCGCGACGATCTTGAATATAAGCAGCAACTTTCCGTTCTGCCCAAGTTGAATACATGGCAACAACCAAAGCAAAGCCAATTAAAGCACCGCTTAACGCAAATTTTTCACCTACTATACTCCAAATATCCGGATTCATATTTTTCTTTTAATTTTTATTTACTAAATAATGAACTCATTTTTTGATTTACTCCTTTTCTTCGCTTTTATCACTAATTTGCTTTCCTGTGTCTTGATAATTTCGACTTGTAGCGGGGCCGTAAATCTGGCTAATGTCTCTATCCGGACTGTTAACTTCACTCACATTGTGAATGTTTAATTTAATTTTCGGATCACGTCCTTTCATTACTTTTGGCATGGTTTCGGTTGGTTTGGTCGTTCCGATATGGTCAAAATAATGTCCGGCA
>JAQVDG010000408.1 GCA_028698395.1 Weeksellaceae bacterium | reverse complement strand
CCGACGCTCTTCCGATCTTGAAATCGGGAATAATTATGCGCTTGTTATTACTACTAATGGTGGATTATGGCGTTACATCATTGGCGATACGGTAAAATTCACATCCAAAAACCCGTTCCGAATTATTGTAAGCGGAAGGACTAAGCATTACATCAATGCGTTTGGTGAAGAATTAATCATTGAAAATGCCGAAGAAGCTTTGAGAAGAGCGTGTGAACAAACTCATGCTATTGTGAAGGATTTTACGGCAGCACCGGTTTTCATGGAAGGAAAAGAAAAAGGAGGACACGAATGGCTGATAGAATTTGAACGAAAGCCGGAAAACCTGAATCAATTCAGTGAACTTTTAGATCAATCTTTGCAGGAATTAAATTCCGATTACGAAGCAAAACGCTATAAAAACATCACTTTAAATCCTTTAAAATTGAATGTTGCCCGTGAAAATCTTTTCTTTGATTGGTTAAAATCCAAAGGGAAATTAGGCGGTCAAAATAAAGTACCCCGATTAGCCAACACCCGTGAATTTTTGGATGAATTACTTGAAATGAATCGGTGATTTACGACTAACTTTTTAACCATTTAAAAATTATAAGCTAAAATATGTAAACTGTAAAGTTGTATAGTGTATAAAAAATCATTGTCACTATTTTGAGGATTTGGCATTGTACAATTAACTTAACCTTATAAAGGTCACAAACAATTAAACAGACGTTTGAGAAAACCCGCCAAATCAGAAGTTATCTCCATTATCTTTATTTAGATTAAATTTAATTAATATATTTGCACAAATTGGTGGAAATATGTTAAAATCCAACACTTTATTTGAGTTAGAAATAGGTGATTCCGGACGCATCTCAGGATTCAACCCGGAAGAGGAAATTCCTATGAAATTGTATGAATTAGGAATTATTCCCGGCGTATTTGTCAGCTTAAAAAATCGTTTGCCTTTTGGCGGTCCGGTTTGCATACAACTTAAAGATTCTCCCAATTTAATAGCCCTTCGGAGTTCCGAAGCTCAGTCCATCTTGATAGAACGCTTTTTATGCGCAGAAAAAAAATAGCACTCATAGGAAATCCTAATGTAGGAAAGTCAACTCTATTTAATTTACTGACCGGTCTTCATCAAAAAACAGGAAACTATCCGGGTATGACGGTCGAAAAAAAGGTGGGGCATTTTGTTCACGATGAAATCCAATACGAACTGACCGATTTACCGGGAACTTACAGTATTTATGCCAACTCGGTGGACGAACAAGTGGTAACAGATGTTCTGAATAATCCGGAACACCCTCAGTTTCCATCTGTGGCAATCATCGTTGCCGAACCGAATCACCTTAAACGCTCTATTTCATTATTTCAACAAGTTCAAGACTTAGGAATTCCTTGCTTTTTTGTCATCAATATGATGGATGAAGCCGAAAAAAACGGAATTCATATTGACGTTGAAAAATTAGAAGAAAAACTACAAACACCGGTTGTTCTTACCAATGCCCGAAAAAACAAAGGAATTGACGAATTAAAATCAACTTTGGCTTCTTTTTCAGGAAAACTGATAAAAAATTTCATAGTTCCACAAGAATTTAAACCGCTTGTAGAAGAAATTCAACAAAAAACTTCTTTGACAAATAATTATCAGGTTTGGCAAACCATCTGTCAGAAAGAAGTTCACTATTTATCAGTAGAAGATAAAGCCATTATTGAGAAAATCAAGTCAGAACATAAAATCATTCCTCGTCGTTTGCAGGTTCGGGAGTTTTTGCAACGTCAGGAACAAATTGATGAAATTTTAGAACAAACGATTACCAAAAAAGAAAAAATTCTTTCTCAAATGACCGAGAAATTAGACAAAGTATTGATTCATCCTTTTTGGGGTTATTTTATCTTTATTAGTTTATTGATTTTAATTTTTCAAGCGATTTTCACTTGGTCAGAACCTTTTATGGACGGTATTGAAACTGGTTTTTCATGGCTATCTAACACCCTTTCAACCCAACTTCCGGAAGGACCGCTTAATGGTTTAATAACCGATGGGATTATTGCCGGAATCGGAGGAATTGTTGTTTTTATTCCACAAATTGCGATTCTTTTTCTTTTTATCTCTATTATGGAAGAATCCGGTTATATGAGTCGTGTAGTGTATTTAATGGATCGTTGGTTGCGTCCGTTTGGTTTGAGCGGAAAAAGTGCGGTTCCATTAATGTCCGGAGCCGCTTGTGCAATTCCTGCTATCATGTCGGCACGAAATATAGAAAATGACAAAGAACGATTGATTACCATTTTGGTTACGCCTTTCATGACTTGTTCGGCTCGTTTGCCTATTTATGTGATTATCATTGGATTAATTTTTCCGGATCAAAAAATAGCCGGATTTTTCAACATTCAGGGAATTGTTCTATTCGGAATGTATGCCATTGGAGTCGTAACAGCTTTAGGAAGTGCCTGGATATTGAAAAAAGTCATCCAAACGAATTATAAAAGTTATCTGATTCAGGAATTACCCAAATACCAAATGCCAATTTGGCGAAATACTTTGTTGACTGTTTGGGAGAAATCGTCCGGATTTATTTTCGGTGCCGGAAAAATCATTTTGGCATTGAGTATTATTTTATGGGTAATGGGAAGTTTCGGAATAAGTGATAAATTCCGTAATGCAGAAGATATACTGGCACAAAATCATCCGGAATGGAACGAAGAACAATTAGAAAATGAAGTTACTTCCTACAAATTAGAACATTCCATTTTGGGCAATATGGGACATTTCATTGAACCCCTCATAAAACCTTTGGGTTATGATTGGAAAATGGGCATCGGACTGATTTCTTCTTT
>JAQVDG010000407.1 GCA_028698395.1 Weeksellaceae bacterium | reverse complement strand
GCATAAAAATGTCGGATAATATTGAAATCAGAATCGATAATAAAGCCGTAGAGGATGCTCTTTTGAACGTTGCAAGCAAATGCGAAGACCTGAAACCTTTGATGAAAAACATTGCAGGAATTATGGCGGATGCTGTGGAAGAAAACTTTGAAAATGAAGGCAGACCTGACAAATGGCAAGAATTGGCTGAATCCACAATTAAGCACAGAAAGAAAACAAGACATTGGCCCGGCAGAATTTTGCAGGTAGAAGGACAGCTCGCTACCTCTATTACAACTCAATACGATAATGAAAGTGCCGTTATTGGCTCCAATTTAGCCTACGCAGCAATTCATCAACTCGGAGGACAAGCCGGCAAAGGCAAAAAAGTCACAATCCCAGCTCGACCTTATCTTGATTTAACTGAAAATGAATTGATTTCTATTAAAAATACAGTATTGAGCTACACTTTAAAGATTAATTCCTAATTCTTCAGTTAATGAATCATCTGGAATATTAATTTCCTCAATGAATTTTTCTAAATTTTTAATTTGATCAGAGCTTTTTTCTATCAGTTTTTCATACAGAATTTCAACGCCCCCTAATAAATAACTGTAAAAAAGTTGTTCGTCAGGCTTGGCTTCTTCTGTATCTATTGTTGAAAACGCTTTTTTGATTCTTTCTTCTGGTGTTTCTGCATGATTTTCATCAGCTAACAATAGAAGTTTATATATAAAATATATTGTTTCTTGGCGAGGAGTCAATTGTGCTAAAAAAATTGTACTACTTTGCTCTGCTTTATCAGTATCGGTTTTTCTCTTATATATAAAGCCTAAAAGAGGGGCGGTAACGTAAATTTGCCAAAAATATTCAAAAAAACCATTTTTTTTCAATTCTTCAAACATTATTGAATGTTTGCCAGTTACAATAAAATCTTTAGATAGAAGTGGCATTTATATCTCCTTCCTCAACTTTAGTTTCAAGAACGTCTCGTTCATTACCATCTAATGTAGCTGCTTTCATAGTATAGTATTTGCCGATTCGATCTTTCATGTGTTGTTTTATTAGGTTGCCCTCTAAATCCTTAGAGAATATTATAATTTGTTCAGTTAAACTAGGTATTTTCAAACAAGCAGCTGTCGTAGAATCTTTATCAAATGCAGAGAAAGGTGCGTCTAACACTAGTGGGTACGGTTCAGTAACTAAGAAGTTTACTTCTTCTTTGTCTTTTAATTTATTATAATGAATTTGTTGAGCTAAATACAAAACAGAAGTAATAAAAGCCAAAACAACAAAAATGCTTTGAGCGCCAGAAGTATCAATATCTTGAGGGGTGCCAAAATTATCGGTTATTGATAATTTATATCGTTCATCTAAGTTGATTCTATAACTACTTGTAAATACTGATGAAAAAATTTCATTCATTTTTTCAATCATCATAGAACGTAATTCTTCTTCTTTTTCAGTTAGATGAGTTCTTAATGCCTTTGCTATAAATTTAACATGGTTAATACAATCACTAATATGTTTATTTGCAGAATCCTCCTGTGACACTATTTCTAATTCTTTTTCTTTTGATTTGTATTCGCTTTCATACTGCACATTAGCCGATTTTTTAGTAATAATGTTTCTCGTTAGAATATTTATTGTTTCTTCGTTATCACTTCTTTCTGTTTCAAATAATGCCGTATCTTTTCGGTTTTTCAACTCGTTCTTTAGTACGGCTACCGTTTCATAATCTTCATCTATTTGACTTTGTACCTGAAATTGCAAATTGATAAATTGCTCAAATTCCAATGGTAAATTAGGCATTTGACTTTTATCTGTTCTGGCTTTTGCGGCTGCAACATATTCAGAAACTGTTGCCCCTATATATTTTGGAGGGACATAATCTAATAATTTTACTAAATTGGAATGAACTTCACTCCCAATTTCTAATTTACTGCCACAAATGCATTCTCCTCTTTTTAATAAAAATTCAATTGTCTTATTATTAACATTAGGAATATTTTTATCTTCAATTTTTGTTTCTTTTAATGTTGACAAAACATTTGGAACTATATGTTGTAAACAATATATAGGGAGTTCTTTCGCAAAATTATTTAAAAATTGAGTTTTAGAATTTCTCAATAAAGTCTCTTGAGATTGAATTCTTGCTTGCAATGAATCTAATTCACTTTGGCGTTTTTTCCCATCTTCCCATTTATTTATCTCTGCAGTTAATACAACATTTCTTGAATTTAATGTTTTAACATCTATTTCAGCTTTTTTAATATACTCTTTATTTTTATCGATTTCGTTTTTTATGTCATCTAATTTATTTTGAAGTCGGTCAATTTGTGCATTGGAATTACCATTGTACTTCTTTTGGAATAAAGATTGAGTAGAATTTTGTTGCTCTACCAAGTGTTTAATAGAATTCTCTATAGCTTGCATTCCTAATATTTTTTTTACAGCAGCAGAAAAATCACTATTTGAAAGTTTATGTTGAACGTTTTGTCCCATAGTATTTATTTGTTCTGCTTTCATGAAAAAATAATCAGCAAGATCTTGAGGTATAATTAAATTCATCATATCTTGCACTTTGTTATCATCAATACCTTTTGTTAATCCTGTTTCTGGATCTTTATAAGTAATGTAAAGGTTTGTTGTACCATTATCTAATTTGGGTTTTCCATAAAGAGTTTCATTATTAATATATGACTGAACCCTTTTAATGCAGTAGCTTCATCAATTTCAACTGGTACATCTACTGTTTCAAAATCTTCATTTGCGTCCATTAACAACACTCCTTAGTTATATAATATCACTAACATTTTGGTTATCATATAGTTTATAAGAATTGATT
>JAQVDG010000406.1 GCA_028698395.1 Weeksellaceae bacterium | reverse complement strand
ACTCCGATGAGCTTAATGTCTGGTTTATCCAGTTTCCAACCTGATTTTCATACAGTTTTTTACTCTCGAAAACTACTCCGTTTTTTTCAATGGTTTTGGTAACTTTTTTTCGTTTGTCAAGGGTTTTGTATTTGTAACAGAAAACCAAAATGGTCGTAGGTTGCGGGTTTTCGGCATAGTTTTCCAATTTGTCAATGTTTCGGGCGAGTTCCTGAGCTTCTTTGACAATTATTACCTGATATTCAGCCATCATCGGATAGCGTTTGGCATTGGCAACAACCTCCTCAACAGTAGTATCCTTACCGTACAAAATTACCTGATTAAAGCCTTTTTCGTCATCTGTAAGTATGGTTTTTTCGATATAATCAGCAATTTTATCTATGTAATACGGCTCATCTCCCATCAAAAAATAAATGGGCTTTAGTTTTCGGTTTTTTATATCGGTAATGATTTTTTCTGCTTCGTTCATTTTAAATCTCTTGATAAAAGAGTCAATCTGTGTTTAATTTGTAATACTTTTGCCTTATGCAAGAGTTGAATTTCCCGAAATATTCGTTCCGATTCAAAAGTAGTGAAAATAAATTGTCTATTTTTGATGAAATCCGCAAAAAATTTATTCTCCTTACTCCCGAAGAATGGGTAAGACAAAACGTGATTCAATACCTTTTGCACGAGAAAAAATATCCGAAATCGCTTGTAAATGTTGAAAAAGTTATCAAAGTAAACGACCTTACCAAACGGTATGACATAGTGGTTTATAATCCTGATGGGAGTATTTTTCTGTTAGTAGAATGTAAAGCTCCCGATATAAAAATAGCACAAGAGTCATTCAACCAGATTGCCCGATACAACCTTGTCCTGAAAGCTGAAAACCTTATGGTTACCAACGGAATCGACCACTATTTCTGCAAAATGGATTTTGAAAACGAAAAATATATTTTTCTGGAAGATTTACCTTAAACTCAACATCGTACATATTGGTATTTGCCTGAAATTAAACGCTTTAACTTGATGTCTTTTGTTTTCTCTATCAAATTTATAATCTCTTTTATTATCCCAAATACACGTTATTTTGAAACACTGCTTTTATACTGTTTTCTGAGCTTTTCTAACAGAAAAATCAGCTCTTTTTGTTCATCTTCTGAAAAGTCGTAGATTAATTCTTTCTCTAAATTTTCTACTAATCCGTCCACTTTTTCCAAAAGTTGTAACCCTTCGGGAGTAATGCTGACCTCAATTTTTCGACGGTTACTTTTACAGATGTTTCGGGTAACCATTTTTTTGATTAATAATTTATCAATCAGTCGGGTGGTGTTGCTTGTTTTGGCAAGCATTCGCTCCTGAATAGCTCCCATATTCATCGGTTTTCCTTTTTGCCCCCGAAGTATTCTCAAAACATTAAACTGTTCGATAGAAATGTCATGCGGTTTCAGAACTTCCGACAGTTTTTCGGAAATCAGATTTTGTGTAAAAGAAATATTGAGAATTATCTGTTTCGACAAGGGAATTTCAGGAGCTAATTTTAAAATTTTTTCTATTCTCATTATCAATAAGGAATTTGGATATACAAAAGATGGTTTTATACAAGGGGTTTGCCTAACAAATTTACGATTATTACACGTGATTTAAAAGAAAACGGACGAAAAAAAACCGAAATAATCATAGTTTATTTTTCGTTCTGTTTCATTTTTTTGATTTTTGTCGGTGTTAGAATTTCGGAGTATCTTTGCAACATTATGAAATACGCAATTTTTAGTTTTTTCATTTTTCTTTTCTCTTGGTCGGGATTTTCTCAACAGATTCATTGCGGATATGATTTTACCTCTTATTTTGTGGTAGAACCTCAGGAAGAAGGAAAAAACGATATTATTGAAGGCTTAAAAATTACCCTTGTTGATTTTTTAGGGTTAGACCTTATAAATACAGACAGCAAATACTCGTGGACAAAGCCCGGTGAGGTGTTGCGTTTTTACGAAAATTACAAAATCGACAACAAAGGAAACAAGGTTTCTTCTGATAACCCTGACGGGAAATGGTATTTTTATTTTGCAAAAGCCTCTTATTTAATTTCTGTAAACAACGAATTTCAGGCAGAACATTTCAGAATAAAAATTGAAGACCCAAACGGAATTTACAAAACTGTTTTTATTCCGCTAAACAGTTTTAATATGTATGTTTTGTGTACTGCCGAAACCCGTGCTGCTCAATTCGGGCGAAGAACCAACCAGCCCATAAAAGTTATTTTAGAGAAAAATAAAGAATAGGGGAGCCTGTTTAAAATTGATTTGCAAGAATTTCTTTAATCTTTTTTAGCCACGGGTTAAAGGATTATCACAGATTTTTAATGTAAACAGCATAAAAATTTAATCTGTGTAGTCTGTGGTAAAAAATAAGTTTTAAACATTTTCTTTCAGTACACGACAAAAAATATATCTGACTGATTTTAAACCACATAGACACATAGATTTATATGCTGTATAAAGGTTTTATAGTTCGTCTTTGACGAAACATAGTCTTGTTGGGCTATGTGTTTCATCAAAGATGAAAAACTATCCTGTCTTTCAAAATGTAAAAAACTATGTGCCTATGCGGTTAAACTTTTTGATTTTCAATATATTACATTTTTTGTAGTGTGCTGAAACAGTTTCTAAACAACTTCAATTACGCTTTATCTTCCAAAAGCGGTACAAAGCGGAAAGTCCCGAATTCCTGCTTTTCAAAACGGGTTTCATTAGTGCGGACAAGCAATGTCATTATTTGCTCTTGGTCTCCGACCGGAATTACGAGTCTTCCTCCTATTTTCAGTTGGGACATCAAGGCTGTCGGAATG
>JAQVDG010000405.1 GCA_028698395.1 Weeksellaceae bacterium | reverse complement strand
AGAATTTATCAATCGGGTTGTCATTAAACATCCCGAATTGGAGAAAAAAAGTTCTTATCTTTCCATAATTTGTGATGAAATTATCTCAAATATTTTTAACAATAATGAAACATCAGTAACAATTGAAGTCAGACTAGAATTAGTCAATAATGAGGTCAGTCTTAATTTTATTGACAACGGAAAACTATTTGACCCAACACATTATGAACCCTCCGCAATAACCGATGGAGACATTGAAAGACCTATCGGCGGATTGGGAATTTCCATTGTAAAAAAAATAGCAGATGCTGTTTATTATAAAACGGTTGAGGAAAAAAATCATTTAACCATTAAAATCACAGTTTGAAATTAGGTGTTAAAATATCAATATTGCTCTTTTTATGTATAGGCATCATCTATGCAATATTGAATTTCTATACCTCCACCACTATACAAAATAAACTTGAAGGAGCACTGACTGCCGACATGAGTCATGCCAGTAAGCTGTTTACTGCAACGGTTGAAGCAAAACAAAGGGCGGTCGAAGAAATCATTCAATCCTCTGCGACAGCAGTGCAAATGATGGACAGCGAAGAGAAAATCAATCAGTTTCTGTATAATCAGATAAAAAACAATACCGGTGATATATACGGTATCGGTTTGGCTTCCAATCCGACGATTGAAAATAAAGCCATTTATTTCTTTCATCAGGACGAAAAGGTAAAAACTAAAGATTTAGCAGATGATAATTACAGATACAAAGAATGGGAATGGTTTGAAAAAGCTTTTAAATCAAAAACAGACAGCTGGTCAGAACCTTATTTCGACAAAGAAGGCGGAGAAATATTGATGTCCACCTACTCCCATCCGATTCTTTATGATGATAAAGTGAAGTGGATAATTACCGGAGATATTTCATTGGACGGAATAAGCAATCAGCTGAATCTTTTCCAGAAAGACAACTATTCAAGATGGATTTTTATTTCGGATAATGACGGAGAAGTTCTCACTATTCCTGACAATTGGGATAAGCCTTTTGGGGTTGAAAAATTATTACAAAATAAACCTAAAAACAGTTCAAGTTCAACCTATCATGCAAAAATAGATGAAACAGATTTTTTTGTTCTGAGTACCCATATTCCGAGATACAACTGGAATGTAAATGTAGTTTTTGATTATAAAATTATAAAAGATGAGATTTTAGAAGTTTCCAAATTCAATACAATTGTTTTTGCTATCGGAGCTTTATTAATATTAATTACTATTGCTATAATCTCTCATATTTTCACAAAACCCATACATAAACTTTCAGAAATTATAAAAACCACCGGTAGTCATGGATTTGATACAAAAATTCCTTTTACAGAAAAAAAAGGCGAAGTTGGGAACTTAGCAAGAAGTTTTTCTGAAATGCAATCCGAACTCAAATTATATATCCAAAACATTCAGGAAGAAGAAGCTTATAAACAACGAATTGAAAGCGAATTGGCTATTGCCAGAAATATACAGCAAAATTCTTCTCCCAATATGAATTTGGTAAGACAAGAATTCCCTAATTTATCCTTTGAAACCTATTTAGAATCGGCAAAAGAAGTAGGTGGAGATTTATACGATTGTTTTAAACTTTCGGAAAATAAACTATTCTTTTTTATGGGAGACGTTTCCGGAAAGGGAGTTCCGGCTGCGATGTACATGAACGGCATAAGGTCATTTATTCGGGCAATTCTGAAAAACACTGATGAAAAACTGGACGAAGCCATTAGCAAACTTAATAATGAACTTTGTGAAAAGAATGATCTTTGTATGTTTACTACCTTTTTCTGTGGAATTTTAGATACTTCCAATGGGATTTTAGAGTTTCTAAATGCAGGTCATCCTCTTCCTTTTTTAATCCATAAAAATAAAGTTGAAGAACTCACACAAAATGGTCATGCTCCGGCTTTGGGTGTGATTAAAGATTATACATACCAATCGCAATCAATTCAAATGAATCCTACAGATATTTTCTTTTTATACACAGATGGAATTCCGGATACAATCAATAATAAAAATGAGTTTTTTGGTGTAGAAAGACTGAAAAATATACTTTTAACTACTTCAAATTCAACCGAAGAAATCAAACAAAGAATTATCTCCGAACTTACCAATTTTACAGAAGGAATGGAGCAATACGACGACAGTACACTTTTTATTTTTAAAATAAATCAATTTAAATCATGAGTACAAACAATTTTCCCATATATCCCATAGAAATCATTATTTACAACAAACCGGATTACCTTCCGCTTGTCTGCCAAATACTGAATACAATTTGCGAACATCATGGTTTTGATACTGCTAAAACACAGCAAATTATAATGGCAACCGAAGAAGCAGTTTCAAATGTAATCACTCATGCTTTTGAGAATGAAGAAGCTACTTTTTCGGTCATTATTCACCCAATTTCAACCGGAATAAAAATTAGCATCAAAGACAAAGGTTTGCCTTATAATCCGGAAAAAACAAGCTTTGATGAAAACCAAATGACCGGATTTGGGAATTTTATCATCGGTAAATTAATGGATAATGTAGTCTATAAAAACCTTGGTCATCAAGGAAAAGAACTGACACTTTTCAAATATTTTTCTACCCGGCACACCGAACTCGATAAAAAAATTGAAACAAAAGAATCGGATACAATTTCCATAGAAAAAAAAGAAAAAAGACCGACTTATACTTACATCAACCGATATTTAACTCCAAAAGACACCTTAGAAGTAGCCAGATGTGCTTATGAATCTTATGGTTATTCTTATCCGTACGAGCATATTTATTTCCCCGAGCGGGTTGAAACACTTAACAAATCGGGAGAA
>JAQVDG010000404.1 GCA_028698395.1 Weeksellaceae bacterium | reverse complement strand
TTCAAATGATTCAATCGTCTAAAATGAAGGAAATCATTGGGGAAATATAGGATTTTAATTCTTCAAAAAATCTTTTGCTTTATTCAGAGCTTTATCCAAACCGGAAACATTTTTTCCTCCGGCTGTTGCAAAAAACGGTTGTCCACCTCCTCCACCTTGGATTTCTTTGGCTAACTCCCGAACAATTTGACCGGCATTTAGTCCTTTTTCAGTAACCAGATTATCTGAAATAGAAACTGTAATCGACGGTTTCCCATCAGCATCAGAGGCTACGACCAACAATACATTTTCCAATTCTTTTCTGAGTGGAAAAGCAATTTGTTTAATAGCATCGGGACTCAAACTTGTTTTTACCGCCAGGAAATTAATTCCGTTACTATTTTGAAACGATTTTTTCCAATTTTCTTTTTCGGACTGAGCTTGTTGTGCAATGAATTTTTCTAATTGTGCTTTTAACTCTTTATTTTCATCCAATAATTTCTGAACCGTTTCGATTGGATCAGCAGGATTTTTTAGTTCTCCTACAATCTGATTGTATTTTGAGAAGGTATCTTTCAATTCTTCGATTGCCGCCAATCCGGTTGTAGCTTCAATTCTCCGAATTCCTGCCGCACTGGAGCTTTCACTTTGAAGTTTGAACATAATCACATCGGCTGTGTTTTGAACATGTGTTCCACCACACAACTCCACTGAGTTTCCAAATTTAATTACCCGAACCACATCGCCGTATTTTTCACCAAATAATGCCATCGCACCTTCTTCCAATGCTTTTTTAAACGGAACCGAACGTTTTTCTTCTAATGGAATCCGTTCAGCAATTCGGGTATTAACTTGTGTAATAACCTGTTTCAATTCATCTTCGGTCATTTTATTGAAGTGTGAAAAATCAAATCGCAAATAATCTGCCCCTACATACGAGCCTTTTTGTTCTACATGTTTTCCCAGAACATTTCGCAATGCTTCGTGTAACAAATGCGTTGCCGTGTGGTTGCGCATAATGTGATTACGTCGTTCTTTATCCACAACTGCATGAAAAGGCAATTCTATATATTTTGGTAATTCTTCCGTAAAATGAACAATTAAGTTATTTTCTTTTTTAGTGTTGATGATAGCAATTTTCTCGAACCGATTTTCGATAAATCCGGTATCGCCAATTTGCCCTCCGCTTTCAGCATAAAATGGAGTTGCCTGGAAAACAAGTTGGTAAAAACTTCCTGTTTTGTTTTCTACTTTCCGATAACGGGTAATTACCACATCTGTTTCCAAATAATCATAACCTATGAATTCTTCGATTTCATCTTCTTTCAAAACTGTCCAGTCCGAAGCAGAGAAAGAAGTTGCTGATTTGGAACGTTGTTTTTGTTTTTCCATTTCAGATTCAAATCCTTTTTCATCAATAGTCAGACTTTTTTCTTCGGCAATAATTCTCGATAAATCTGCAGGAAATCCGTAAGTATCATAAAGTTCAAACACTACATCTCCCGGGATTTCTTTTAATTCCGGATGAGATTGAATAAAATTATCCAATCGAAGCAATCCGTGTTCAATCGTATGTAAGAAATTTGTTTCTTCTTCTTTGATTACGTCCGTTACCAATCGGGATTGTTTTTCCAATTCAGGGAAAAACTCACCCATTTGTTCTTGTAAAACCGGAATCAGTTTATAAATAAAAGCTTCATTCAAATCTAAAAAACGATATCCATAACTGATGGCACGGCGTAAAATTCGGCGAATAACGTATCCCGCACCTGAATTCGACGGTAACTGACCATCGGCAATAACAAAAGAAACTGCGCGAAGATGGTCAACCACTACCCGAAAAGCAATATCGGTTGTGGTGCTATCACCATATTTTTTATCTGATATTTTTTCAAGTTTGTGAATGAGTGGTTGGAAAATATCGGTATCGTAATTGGAGGTTTTTCCTTGTAAAACCATTGCAAGTCGTTCAAATCCCATTCCGGTATCAATGCTTTTTGCCGGAAGAACTTCAAGCGAGCCATCGGCTTTTCGGAGGTATTCCATAAAAACCAAATTCCAGACTTCAATTACCTGCGGATGGTCTTGATTGACTAAATCTTTTCCGGAGATTTTAGCTTTTTCTTCTGCCGAACGAATATCCACATGAATTTCTGAACACGGCCCACAAGGTCCGGTTTCGCCCATTTCCCAGAAGTTGTCTTTTTTATTTCCAAATAAAATACGGTCTTGCGGCACATGCTGCTTCCAAAGTTCTAAAGCTTCAGTATCCTGAGCGGTTCCGTCTTTTTCATCGCCTTCAAAAACCGTAACATATAAGTTTTCTTCCGGAATTTTATAAACTTCGGTCAACAATTCCCACGCCCAAGCAATGGCTTCTTTTTTGAAATAATCGCCAAATGACCAGTTACCCAACATTTCAAACATGGTGTGATGATAGGTGTCTTTCCCGACATCATCCAAATCGTTGTGTTTACCGGAAACTCGCAAACATTTTTGAGTATCGGCAATGCGAACCGAAGTTGGTTTTTTATAACCTAAAAAGAAATCTTTGAATTGTGCCATACCTGAATTATTGAACATCAGGGTCGGGTCATCTTTCAAAACAATAGGAGCCGACGGAACAATTAAATGTTCTTTACTTTCAAAAAAATCTAAAAACTGTTTGCGTATCTGTTTGGAAGTCATCTTCTGAAATTTAATTTGCAAAATTCGTGAATTTCATTGAGTTTTCGAGAAAGAAATATAAGAATTATCTTCCCTGATAGAAAGTTAAGTGTATTTGAGGAAAGGGATACTTTTATTTTTATAAATTATAGCAATCTCAAACCGTTATGAAAAAGTTGTTTTTGGTGT
>JAQVDG010000403.1 GCA_028698395.1 Weeksellaceae bacterium | reverse complement strand
ATTCTTGGTTCAGCTTTGTAGGCTGGCAATTTCTTCCAGTCTTTCATCATTTCAAAGTATTCATTCCAATTCATATCTTGCCTTTATCATTCTTGTATTATCGACCCCAAAATGTCTTACAACGTTTCGCGGCTTGGCGTAGTGGCGGATTTTTAGCACAAAAGTTCAATCGAAGAACTGCACCTGAACCTACCACAAAACTGTCATACGAAGCACAGCACCCGCCATTACGCCAAACCGCTGTTACCAGCTGCCCTTCTTGTTTGTCGTGTTGTTGTCTGTCCATTTTACGGTGTCTTGGTGTGTTGGCTTGGTGGCTCTTTTGCAAAACTTGGCTATAGCGTTGGTTTGTGCGATTTTGCAAATGTGCCACCAAAAGGAAGGCATTAAGCCAATTCTAAACTAATGCTTTCAATTTGTTGTTTGGATGCTTTCCTTAGTTCAAACGCTTTTTTCATTTTATTACTAATTTCTGTTACTGTTTTTTTGTCGGGTAGATAAATAATAATGTTTGCTAAATCAGTGTCTGAAACATTTGGAATAGCTGCACCAGTTCTGTACATAAACATTTGCTTTAAGAACATTTCAGATTTAAGGTAATATAGCAAATAATAGCTGTCAATTTTGAAATTTCTCAAAACCCTAAAGCCATTTGTGCATATACTGCCTGAATAGTCATCTGTTACTAATGCTGTAGCATGTTTTTTTGTTCCTACTGAATTTCCAGCAACTGCAGTTATTATATCACCTTGCTGTAATTCATAGCTTGCTCTGCTTGGTAATTCATGAACTTGATAAGTTGTCGAGTTTATTATCTCATATGAATGAGTATTTATGTCAGAGAGCTCAACATATTCAACAGTTAAATTGGTGTTCTTTAGCTTTTTACTTTTTGCTTTCACAATGTCACAAATATCGCCTAAACGGACCGTCTCATAGTTTGTTAGGCTTGTGAACAACTTTCTATTTTGAGGCGAGTAAAAGTCAAAATCAAACCTTCCATTTAATTCATTGTAGAGTATTGAAAAGGCATTATCTGTCTCCACATTTTTACCTTCTTGAAATTCTTTATATGAATTCGCAATTAAGGTAAAATCTTCGTCTAAAATTGGTTTACCAGTTTTGTCTTTAATTACTTGTCCGTATTTATCTTTAACATAAATGGGAGTTCCATTCTTATTTCCTTGATACCCAAGTTTTGTGACTCTACCAAAGAAAATAGGGTATTGCTTGCTTTCATTCTTGCTTTCCTTTTCTAAGAATAACAAAGATGTTTTAACTCCTGTTCCATAAGGAATAAAAGTTTCCTGAGGTAAATTAACAACGGCTAAAACTTTTGCTTTTTGTTTAATGTAGAATCTTAAGTACTCTAATGAAGGATTTTCAAAATTACCGTTTGGTAATACAATACCCATTCTACCACCTTCTTTTAGTAATTGCAAACAGCGTTCAATAAATAGTATTTCGGCATTTTGATTAGAATATACAGTTTTTGTTTTATAATACCCGTTGTCATGCCTCGACCATTTATGACCCAAGTCGAATTTTGATAAAACAGAAGACTGCGTGATTTTTGCACCGAAAGGTGGATTTGTAAGAATTAAATCAAATCCATCCTTTTGACCCAGTGAAAGCAAAATGCTGTCCAAATCTTCCAATGAGTTGTTGCAAAGAATATTGGTTCTACCGTTTGATTCCAAAAGCAATTTCATTTTTGCAATTCTTGCTATGCTTCTGTTAATGTCTATACCAAATAGGTTTTGTGAAATAATATTTGATTTATTAACTTTTTTGTAGTTGGCTTGAAGGTATTTTAATGCAGACATTATAAAGCCACCACTACCACAAGCAGGGTCTAAGATTGTTTCATTTGGCTTTGGTTGCATAAATGCGACACAAAAATCAATAACAGGTTCAGGTGTGAAGAATTGCCCACGTCCGTCTTTTTCATGATGCGATAAGAATTTTTGAAATGCCAATCCTTTAGCGTCTTGGGATGAGTCAAGTAGTGAAATTCCTTGAAGTTTGTTAACGGTAAAACCAAGTGCATTTACACTTAATTTAATCCTGTCATCTTTATCAAAGATGTCCTGATATTTTTTTTGAGTCTTTTTAAAAAGATTTGAAATTCTATCTGAAAATGAAAATGATGACTTGCCTGATTTTATTTCGTTCCACTCATTAGAAGAAATTGTAAAATTTTTTTGTGATTCATTTTCATCAACAATCTTAATGAACAAAACTTTTACAAACTCTTCCAATGTTTGCTGTGGTGATAAGCCATCATTCGCATAGATGTAGTCGTGTATCTCTTCAAATCTTTTTAAGAGATTATCTTCTTTAGAAAGTTGAATTTCAAACAAAGTATCCATATTTACACATTTGTGGCAAAAATAACACACATTTGTGTAAAAAACAAATTTAGTTTTCAACAACTATGTTCCTGTTGTCAATTTGCATGTCTTCTTCATTTACTCGGTCTTCTGGATCTAGTGTTTCATACACTTCGTTAAAATCTTCATACCATTCGTCTGTCAGGTCAAGTTTCATAGAACCGTCTGCTTGAGGAAAAACAAATCCCATGATATAGTTCTGCTGCAAATGGTTTGAATCTTTTCCAGACGATTCTAAATGTTTGGGATTTGCAAAAAGAAATTTGTGGTCATTGTATCGAAGAACAATATCTATTGAAATCAAGTTAAATTCATCTATTCTAGGAGTTGCTTGCGTTCTGTCACTTGCTCCAGATGTTCCAGAAACAAAGTGAGTATCTAGAACCATTACTTTGCTCATTACAAATGCCAAACGTTCATCAATCATTTTATCAATTTCTTCTC
>JAQVDG010000402.1 GCA_028698395.1 Weeksellaceae bacterium | reverse complement strand
AAAGGCTTGTTATAAAACTCCCTGATGGTTCTGGCAATTGCTTCTTTGAAAGCACTCAAATGTGTACCTCCCTGAGTGGTGTTTTGTCCGTTTACAAACGAGTGGTATTCTTCGGAATACTGGGTTTTGCTGTGTGTAAGGGCTACTTCAATATCATTTCCCGAAAGATGAATAATCGGATAAACCATATCCTCTTCGTTGATGGTTTCTTCCAATAAATCTTTGAGTCCGTTGTCAGAATAATATTTTTCTCCGTTGTAAATTATCGTTAGCCCGGTGTTGAGATAGCAATAATTTTTAAGCATTTTCACTACATATTCGTTTCGGAATTTGTAGTTTTTGAAAATCGTATCATCGGGAATAAAGGCAACTTTTGTTCCTTTTCGCTTGGTGGTTTCGGTAATATCTTCTTCCAAAGTGAGGTTCCCTCCCGAAAATTCCGCACCTTTTATTTGATTATCTCTAACAGATTCTACCCGGAAATAATTAGACAAAGCATTCACAGCTTTGGTCCCGACTCCGTTCAGCCCAACCGATTTTTTAAAAGCAAGGGAATCATATTTTCCTCCTGTATTCATTTTAGAAACCACATCAACCACTTTCCCAAGCGGAATTCCACGACCGTAGTCACGAACGGTAACGGTTTTGTCCTTAATGGTAACTTCGATTGTTTTTCCCGTTCCCATTACGAATTCGTCAATCGAGTTGTCGATTACCTCTTTTAAAAGAATGTAAATTCCGTCATCAGGAGAAGAACCATCTCCCAATTTTCCGATGTACATTCCGGGACGCATTCTGATGTGTTCCTTCCAGTCGAGCGAACGTATGTTGTCTTCTGTATATTGTGTTTCCTGCATAGTGGCTATTCTATTTCAATTTTTATTTCTGCTCCTATTAACAAAAATTTATTTCTGTTCTCCTTTAAAAGATGTTTTATCCCTTTTTTGGTTTTATATGTTTTTGTATAATATATTGTTTCTATCTCGATAGTTTTTACCGTATTTCCAAATTCTTCAATTTCCTCATCAGACCAAGTTCCTATTCCAAAATGAATATTTTCTGTGTTATTTGGAGCGATATTTAAAGTAACAACATTTTCTACGGCTAAATCTTGTAAAGTGTAATTTTCTGCATCAGGAAAAAGTTCTAACTCTACACTTACATAAGTGTTTGTTTTATTTATAAAACTAATAGAGTGAGGAGGGTCACAACTTATCAGAAAAAAAGCTGTTATTAAAAAACATACATTTTTAAGAAATCCTCTCATTTTTATTCTCTATATTATACTGACAAAAAAGATGTTTTTGAGTTTGACAAAAATAAGAAAATTTACCAAATTTAAAACCCGTAAACAACAAGCCTATCTTTATATTTTCCTTTTTCTATTTTCCAAATAACAGCATATCCTCCGGCTCCGTCACTATTGAATGAATGTAAATACAAAACATCATTTTTTCCATCATAATTTGCTTTTGTATGATACCAATTAGGCTCAAATAAATCATAAAAAGCTGTTTTCGGAAGGTCAATATTTTTGTTGTTGATTTTTATTTTAATAGATTGATATTGTGTTTTTGGAATTCCTCCGTCTGTTCCCCAGAATGATTTGCCATTTATTTTTGTTAACCAATTATCAAAAGTCAGTTTATGTTTATCTGGGTTAAATTTCTCTTGAATTATATTGATTTCAATATTGTCATTTTTTAAAATAAGGGTGGTTTCTTTTTCAGAATAGACATCAATTTTTAAATAATCTTCAATAAATAATATTCTGTTTTTGTAGATATATCCGTTTTGAGATTCATCTTTTCCATAATCAACATCATACCAATCATTCTCCATTCCAAGAACAAACACAAGAGTTCCGTTGTCGAGTTTTTCGATAATATTTTCTTTATTAATCTCTGCTGAACTTCTGATGTTTGAAAATCCGTCAACATCATTTACTGTTGCAAACTGCCCGATTTGAGCAAACGAACTGCCCGAAATCAATACAATTAAAAGAGATAAATATTTCATAATTTTATTTTCTTACTATAAATCAAATTCCGAAAAGGAATATCACAAAAGAAATTAATGAAGATGTAATCCTAATTAAAATTGTCATTTTTTCTTGTGGATTGTCAAGAATCAAAATAATAACAAAAAAACTGCCTAAAATTACTCATTTTTTCCAAAGTTCAAAATTTGAGAAAAGTTAGTAAAATAAAAAATGCTTTCATAGCGTATTGTAAATTGTTTACAAGTTTTTTCTATCTTTAGGCTTTTTAATTTTTTATTACTCGCTAAAATATGAAGAAGCCGTTTTTTATTCTTTTTACCCTTATTTTTTCGATAAGCATTCAAGCTCAAAATCATCGTTTTCAACAGCACGTTTCTTACAAAATGGATTTGGAAATGGATGTTAAAACCTTCCAATACAAAGGGAACCAACAAATTACATACACCAATAATTCTCCTGATACACTTCACAGAGTTTTCTATCATTTGTATAATAATGCTTTTCAACCGGGTAGCGAAATGGATATTCGTTTGCAAACGATTTCAGACCCTGACAGGAGAATGGTACGGACTTTTACTAAAGACAACAAAAAAATTACCGAAAGCAGAATCAAAGATTTAAAACCGAATCAAATCGGTTATCATAAAATTGCTAATTTCAAACAAGACGGAAAATCGTGCGAAATCTTTATCGAGGGAACAATTATGGAAGTAAAATTAGCTCAACCGATTTTACCCAACTCCAAAACGGTTTTTTCTTTGGATTTTGATTCCCAAGTTCCTGAACAAATCAGACGTTCTGGAAGAAATTCGAGTGAAGGAGTGGCACTTTCGATGACACAATGGT
>JAQVDG010000401.1 GCA_028698395.1 Weeksellaceae bacterium | reverse complement strand
CATCGACGCATAGCTAACAAAACATTGGCAAATCCCATGAAAAAAGTTTTTCCTTTTTCAAAATTCTCAATAGTTAATAATTCGTCAAATGAAGCTCCGGCACTAAAAACTTTGTCACCATGACTTTTTAAAACAATGATTTTCACTTCTGGATTTTTACCCAATTCATCCAAAATCCTCACTAATTCTTTTAATTGTGTACTTGGAAATGAATTGCTCTTAGGGTGAAAAAATTCTATCGTTGCTATTTGAGCTTCCTTAATGTCGTAACGTATATAATAGGGTTCCATTTTTGATTTTATTGATTATTAGTTGCTTTAAAAGTACTTATTTTTGACTAATTTTCAGAATTATAATACAATTTATAATATTTTTTTCCCTCTTCATCTACTCCTTGCTCTATCATTTGGCGATTTCCATGTACATAAATATGAAAGTTTTTATCTAATTTAATGATACTTTTAAAAAATCGAGCTTGTTTTTTTACGGCATCTTTTGAAATATCGAATTGATTGTTCAATTCCACTTCATAAACTTCCTCAAACTTGTTTTTATAGTCTTCAAAACTTTGTTTTAATTCTTCCTGAGCCAAAACTTGTTCAGCAAATTCATTGATTTTGAATGTTTCGTTTTCTTTGAAAAAACTCATGGATTTATTCAGCAAATCAGCTTGGTCAATACGGCTTACTTCAAATTCTTCCGGTAATTTATCCATCACATAACTCTTACAAAAGTTTAAGGTAGTTTCCGTTTCAAAATACTCATCCTGACGAGGTTTAATCTGTAAAAACTCATCACCCCAAATACCAAATTCTTCTCCTTTTCCATTGTCCACAGAATTTATGACGTAGCCGTCTTCTTCTTCCAAATTGAAAATAATACAGCCTTTATCTACTTTTGAAAGTAAAATCCCTTCCTCTGTCCAAACATCATAACTATTTCCATTTGGATTGGTCTTTAAGATTTTATTTTTTTGTTCCGATTTAAACAAACCAACCGCCCGTACATGTTCGCCTTCAATCAAAGCGTCGGGAAAGAAAACAACGAACAATTCACCGGCTTTCATTTTGGGATTAATTCCGACATTGTACAAATGTTCGGCAATACTTACTGAATTTTGTAAAAGTGTAGTCGGATTTCCAAAAATAGCTTTTATAGCTTTGTGAACAGGGTTTTGTTCTGAATTTCCCTCCTTTAAAAATTGATAATATTCTTCAGATTTAAATGCCTTCAGAAAAAAATTATATAGAGAATCCGTTAATTCAGCCGGATAAAAAGTCAAAGTTTTAGAAAGATGAAGGTCTTCGCCCGAAATTTTACTTCCAATACGATGAATAACTAAATCAAACGATTCTTCGGTATTTACATAGTGCATAATTCAAATTTAGATGGGCGAATTTAGTGAGTTTTTTAAAATAAAAAATCCCGATTCCACGGGATTTTTTGTGACCTCGACAGGATTCAAACCTGTAACCTTCTGAGCCGTAATCAGATGCGCTATTCAGTTGCGCCACGAGGCCTGATTTTGGGACTGCAAATATAAAAATACTTTCTTTTCTTACCAAATTAGTTATCTTGCAAATCATGAAAAACATACTGTATATTTTCGTAATTAATTTATTTGCAATTAGTTGTAATAAAAATCCAATACCAAATGAAGTAAAAGGAAAAGAAAAAAAATTTACCTACATCCAAAATATTCAATTAAGCGAAACTTCAGATTCCATTTTCATTCAATATACCAAAATGCAAATTGGTTTTGCTAAAAATGAATTACCGCTAAAATCGGCTATGGTTGTTCCCACTTCGGTTATTGCGTATATGGATGCTTTGGATATTTCAAATAAAATCACAGGAATTAGTCAAGTAAATTATGTTTTTAATCCTAAAGTTCAGGAAGAATTTAAAAACCGGGAATTGGAAGAAATCGGAACTTTTAACGAAATTTTTATTGAAAAAGTACTCGTTCAAAAACCGGATATTTTTATTGCACAATCCGGTCCGACTTTAGCAAAATATTATGAAATTCTTCAAAATGAAGGAATAAAAATCGTATTTATTGACGAATATGAAGAATTTCATCCTTTGGCAAAAGCAGAATACCTGAAAATTATTGGTATTTTATTCGGAAAGAAAAAGAAAGCGAGAAATTATTTAGTGAAATTGAAAGTAATTATCTAAAAATCAAAGAGAAAGTCAACTCTGAAAATCAAGAGAAACCTCAGATTTTGTCCAATCATATTTATGGTGATATTTGGTATATGCCGGGAGGAGAAAGTTTTCAGTCGATTTTATTTCAAGATGCCGGAGGAGATTATTTATGGGCAGACACCGACAATAAATTTACTTTGCATTTATCGTTTGAATCAGTTTTTGAAAAAGCTGCAACGGCTGATTTTTGGATGAATGCCGGAGATTTTTCAAGTATTTCAGAAATGGTGGCTTCTTACAAAAATTACGAATGGTTTTCGGCACTCAAAAACAAACAAGTTTACAATTGGAGTAAACGCTCCTCACCTACCGGTGCTAATGACTATTTTGAAACCGGAGTTGTTCGTCCTGACTGGGTTTTAACGGATTTAGCTTCCATTTTTTATCCGAATTTATTTCCGGAACATGAATTGTTTTTTTATACGAAATTGGAGTAAAATTTTAGTCTGGAAGTACCGAATTTTTTGATTATAATCTAAATATTAGGCGTGATTTTTAGAATACAAACTGGGATTTTTAAGTCAATCAAAAAAACAGAGGCTTCTTATTTTACAAGAAACCTCTGTTTTCTATTATACTTTTCTGTTATTTTTAATTTTTAATAATCTTTTTATTCACTGTTTGTTGTTGGGTTTTAATTG
>JAQVDG010000400.1 GCA_028698395.1 Weeksellaceae bacterium | reverse complement strand
GGCACAATATCCGGTAGCTCACAATTATTTTACACAGAATACAATTGAAATGCCGGCAGATTTTGAAGAAGAAATGAGCCATTTGGATATTGACAATGAAGCAGATTTTGATGCAATTCCTTTGTACCGAAGTTATGTGATTTACAATTACAGCCAAGAAATTGAAAAAGTAAATTCTCCGGAAAAAACCTTATCTATTATTTCTGAAATCCAATCACAGAAGATTAAAAATGCTGTGATGAAAAATGCGTTGTTGTATAATATTTCTACCGGAGCAGAAGGGGCAAAAGATTTTCATGATTTCATTCAGAAAAATGCAACAGATGAAGATTTGAAAGAAGAATCAACAAAAGCATTTAACTCGGTTCAAAATGTGCTTCCGGGCAAAGATTCACCAAAATTCAACTATCCGGACATTAACGGACAACAAGTATCCTTAGATGATTTAAAAGGTAATTTGGTTTATATTGATGTTTGGGCAACTTGGTGTGCGCCTTGTTTAGCTGAAATTCCACATTTGAAAAAATTGGATTCAAATTATAAATCTCAAGCTATTAAATTCGTTAGTATTTCCGTTGATCCAAAGTCCGATTTTGACAAATGGAAAAACATGGTAAAAGATAAAGAACTACAAGGAATTCAGCTATTTTCAGATAAAGACTGGGGTTCACAATTTGTTCTGGATTACGGAATTAAAGGAATTCCTCGGTTTATTTTGTTGGATAAAGAAGGTAAAATCATTACAGCAAACGCTCCACGACCTTCTGACTCACAAATCCGAAGCTTAATTGATGCAAATTTATAGTAGTTTAGAAAATTAATTTCTTTCTGAAATTTTCCATTTCTTAAATGGCTTTACAGACAGATTGGCATTGTAATAACGTTCATCCGAACTGACTTCTTTTCCTATCCAGTCAGGAAGTTCAACTGTTTCATTTTCTGAATTTAATTCGATTTCAGCTAAAATTAAACCTTCATTTTCACCAGAGAATTCATCAATTTCCCATAATTTCCCTTTGAATTCTATTTTATATCGGGTTTTTGTAAGTTCCGCAACAGCTAAATTCTCAATAAGTTCATCAGCTTCTTTCAACGGAATTTCATACTCAAATTCCAAACGTTTTAAGCCTTCAGATTGACCTTTGATTGTTAAGAAAGCAGTTGTAGGCGTTTGTCGTACACGAATGGATTTTGATTTTTCTGTTACTAAATAAGCTTGTCTAAAGAATTCACCTTTCGGTTTTTTTAACGATTTCCATTTGTCGGAATCCACCAAAAATTTACGTTCAATTTCTATTCCCATAACAAAATTTTAATCATTCGGAAAATTCTAAATTAAATCCGTACTTCAGTCGGAACTAAAATCGTGTAATCCCCATGATTTCGGATAACATCCCGTACAATACTCGAACTGATATAGGATTTTCCGGATGAAGTCAATAAAAACACAGTTTCAATTCCTTTTTGAGTAATGGCACGGTTGGTATGTGCAATTGCTTTTTCAAATTCAAAGTCAGCCGGATTACGAAGTCCCCGTAAGATGAAATTTGCCTTTTTTTGTTGGCAATAATCTACGGTTAATCCTTCATACACATCGACTTCTACATTATGAAATTTTCTCAAGGAATCTTCTAACCATTTTTGGCGTTGTTCCAATGAAAACATATAATTTTTTTGAGCGTTTTGACCTATGGCAACGATGATTTTATCAAAAAGAGGGGCTGCCCTTTCTATAATATCCAAATGGCCTAAGGTAATCGGGTCAAAAGAACCCGGAAATACAGCTATTCGTTCCATAGTTCGTTCCATATATTTTTTCTGTTTAGTGCAATTTCGATTTCATTATCAAAAAAATCTTTTAAATCCAATTGAGCATAGGCAGCTTGTTGAGGAAAAATACTCGCCGGAGAAAATCCGGGTAAGGTATTCATTTCCAAAAAGTAAGGAATTCCATCAACAATAATGTATTCAGAACGTGAAATTCCGGTCATCTGCAAACTTTCATAGGCTTTCACAGCAATTTCTTCTACTTTTTCTTTTATTTCTTCGGTCAATCGGGCCGGAGTAATTTCTTCGGAAGCTCCTTGGTATTTCGCTTCATAATCAAAAAATTCATTGTGGCTGACAATTTCAGTAATACCGACTACTTTTGTTTTTCCTTTATAATGAATGACTCCCACCGAAACTTCAGTTCCGTCCAAAAAAGATTCTATCAAAACTTCTGCGTCTTCTTTAAAAGCTTTATCCAATGCAGGTTTAAATTCTTCCATATATTTTACTTTTGAAATTCCCAGGCTGGACCCTGATTGGTTAGGCTTCACAAAACAAGGAAGTCCAATTTTTTCAATGATTTCATTAAGATTATAGGGTGAATTTTTATGAATATAAACCGATTCTGCATGCGGAATTCCATATTTATCCAAAACAGCAATACAGTCTTTTTTATTAAAAGTCAATGCGGACTGATAAAAATTACAACCCGTATAAGCTAATCCGATTAATTCCCAATACGCCTGCATATAACCGTCTTCTCCGGGAGTTCCGTGAATAATATTAACCACACAATCAAAAGTCTGCTTTTTGCCATTTCTCATATAACTAAAATCCTCTTTTTGAATAGGGAATTTTTCTCCGTCAATTTCGGCATACCAAGCTTCTTTTAAAATCCGAACTCTTACTTTATTATATTTTTCAGCATTCAAACTTTCATAAACCAGTTCGCAACTTTTTAGGGAAACAATATACTCATCGGAATATCCACCCGCTACTACGGCTACATTCAACATGATTTTTTAAATTAATTACGTGGTAAAGATACACAAACGAATCAAAAAAATACAGAAGTTTCTTCTCGGA
>JAQVDG010000399.1 GCA_028698395.1 Weeksellaceae bacterium | reverse complement strand
TTTTTAGCTCTTAGTGTGCTCGGTTTTTCACAAGAAAAAAACCTGAAAAACCTCACAAAACTTACTTTTGGAGGAGATAATGCCGAGGCATATTTTTCGCCTGATGGTAAAATGCTGACGATGCAGTTAACTAATTCAGCAATTGGAGCAGAATGTGATCAGATTTATTTATTGGAATTAAATAATGATAAATACGATACTTCGGATTTAAAATTAGTTTCAACCGGAATGGGGCGTACTACCTGTTCATTCTTCATGCCGGACGGTAAACATATCCTATATGCCTCTACTCATGAGAATAACAAAGCTTGTCCGCCAAAACCCGAACCACGAGCAGACGGAAAGTACGTTTGGCCGATTTTTCCGGAATTTGACATTTATATAGCCGATTTAAACGGAAATATTGTAAAAAAATTAACCGACACTCCAGGTTATAATGCAGAAGCAGTCCTTTCTCCGGATGGAAAATATATTGTATTTACTTCCATTCGAAGTGGGGATTTGGAACTTTGGAGAATGGATGTGGACGGTTCTAATTTAAAACAATTGACCTTTGGTTTAGGTTATGACGGAGGTGCTTTTTTCTCTCCTGATTCAAAAAAATTAGTTTTTCGCTCTTCACGACCTAAAACTCCGGAAGAAATCAAAGAATACAAAGATTTATTAGCAGAAGGCTTGGTTATGCCAACTAATATGGAAATTTACACTATGAATATTGACGGAACAGATTTGAAACAAGTAACAAATCTCGGAAAAGCAAACTGGTCACCTTATTTTCATCCTTCTGGAAAGAAAATTTTATTTTCTTCTAACCATCATTCCACTCATGGATATGATTTCCAACTTTTTTCTATTGATATTGACGGAACAAATCTAAAACAAATCACATACGAAAGTATTTTCAATGCTTTTCCTATGTTTTCACCGGACGGAAAAAAATTAGTTTTTTCCAGCAACAGAGATGGAGCAACACCACACGAAACCAATGTTTTCATTGCTGATTGGGTAGATTTTGATGATGCCGAATTTGTAAACGGAAAAAATCTTAAAAATTCTATTTCGTATTTAGCTTCTGACGAATTAGAAGGTCGTTTAACGGGAAGTGAAAGTTTGAAAAAAGCAGCGAAATTTCTTTCTAAAGAATTAAAATCATACGGATTAAAAACTGAAACTCAAACATTTGAATACAATTACAGAAATAATCCACACGATTCAAATTCCACATCAGAAAAAATTAAAGGAGAAAATGTAGTGGCTTATCTTAACAATAACGCCAATAAAACCATTATAATTGGAGCGCATTTCGATCATCTTGGTAAAAACGAACGTAACAATTCTACTTTAATGAATTCCAAAGGGCAAATTCATAATGGAGCAGATGATAATGCATCAGGAACAGCTGCTGTTTTAGAATTAGCCCGAATGTTCAGTCAAAATAAAGCCAAAGAAAACGTAAATTATGTATTTGTATTGTTTTCAGGTGAAGAAGATGGATTAATGGGGTCTAAAGCCTTTGCTGAAACGGTAAAAGATAAATATCCAAATGTTATTGCTATGATTAATTTGGATATGGTAGGACGATTAAATAAAATGAAAGAACTAACGGTTGGTGGAGTTGGGACTTCTCCTATCTTTAGAGAGTTAGTTGAAAAATATAAACCGGCAGGATTTAATATTACTATTGATGAGTCAGGGGTTGGCCCATCCGACCATACTTCATTTTATTTGAAAGATATTCCGGTTCTGTTTTTATTTACGGGAACACACGAAGATTACCATAAACCAAGTGATGATGAGGAAAAAATCAATTATTACGGGTTACGATTCATTGTAGATTACGTTTTTAATTTAGCGAATGCTATTTCTAAAGTAACAGAAGTTCCTTTTACTCAAACGAAGTTGGATGCTGTGAAAGAAGTTCCAAAATACAAAGTAACACTTGGCATCATGCCGAATTATTCCGATGATGGAAACGGACTAAAAGTCGATGGTGTAATACAAAACCGTCCGGCTGATCATGCAGGAATTCAAACCGGAGATATCATTATAAAAATTGGAGATTGTGAAATAAAAGAAGTATATTCTTATATGGAATGTCTCGCTAATTTCTCTGCGGGCGATAAAACCACAGTAACTTTCATTCATGATGGTGAAACAAAAACAGCATCTATTGAATTTTAAATCATAAAATCAAATTTTGAAAATCGTGAAATTTTAGATTAAATCCTAAAGTTTCACGATTTTTCATTTGAGCTAAATTCAATTAAAAATACCAAAAACCTCATCTCACACAATTGATTATCAAATAAATGTTTTACATTAGCATCAATAAATTAAAAAACAAACACAATGAGAAAATTTTTATTCCTAATTTTATTGGCCGGAAGCTATAGCTTTGGTCAAGTTAACACTTATAGTGTGGGCGATGTGGTGGATAATTTCACTATAACCGATACCAAAGGGGAACAACACACCCTTTATGATATTACCGCTTCCGGTAAATACGTTTTCTTAGATTTCTTTTTTACCCGTTGTCCTCCTTGTCAAGCTACTCAGAAGTACTTCAATCAGTTGCATGACAAATACGGTTGCAACGAAGGTGAAATTTATACCTTATCTATCAGTTATGACCCGTATGATACCGATGCAATAATTGATGCTTTTGAAGCAACTTATGGAGGCAACTTCCATCATTCTCCTGCAGCCGGACCTCAAGGAGGAGGAGCTCAAGTGACCAATAATTTTGGTATCAATGCTTATCCGACTTATTGTATAATAGGACCCGATAATAAATTAGTCGTCGGTGATATTTGGCCTATTTCAGGAGTTTATACTTATGAAGCTGCTTTTCCATCCGGTTTTGCTCCAGAGCCG